>DATCZB010000310.1:0-11378 GCA_036526155.1 Gammaproteobacteria bacterium | reverse complement strand
TCGATCTCTTCGAGCTGCGGTTGATCCTGCGTGATCGACTCGAGATTGAAGTTCGCCACCGAGTTCATGCTGAACCCGCCCTGACCGAGCGACCGGCTCCAGTTGAGCTGGAGGTCAACACCCGACATCAGCGACCGGCCCTCGTTCGAGAACGAGCGGTCGATATTGGCCGCCGCGCCCGAGCTCGGGTTACGGAAGATCTGACTACACGCGGGCGTGGTGAACGATCCGCCCGGGTTGAACTCGCGGCTCAGGCAGCGCTCGTAGGTCGAGTCAGCGCTCTCGAGCGCGATCATGTCCTCGATCTCGATCTCGTAATAGTCGACCGTCAGCGTGAAGTTGTCATGGAAATCCATGACCACGCCGAGCGTCAACGTATCGGCCTGCTCCTCACGGAGGTTGATGTTGCCGAAGCTGTTCGGAATACCGAGGCCGCCGCCGGTCGGCTGCTCGTCGATACTTTCAGGCGTGCCGACGCCGAAGCTCTCGTAATAATCGGCTGCACCCGAACCACCCATCAGGGCCCGGCAGATCGAAAGCGTCTGCGCAATCTGGGCTGCGTCCGCGCCTCCGCCCGCCGTCGCGCTGTATGGTGACGGCGTATCGAGGTTCTGTGAGCAATGGTCACCGAAGTTGGCACCGGCACCGCCGAAGATCTGGGTGCGCGTGATGAATAGCTCACCCAGGTTCGGCGCACGGAAAGCGCGGTTAAAGCCGCCCCGGATCCGGTACCGCGGTGTGATTGCCCAGTCGAGCAGGAGCTTGTAGGTCTCGAGCGTCGGCATCTGCGGCATGCTCCATTCGGAGATACGCCCGCCGATCTCGATGTTGAAGTGCTCGACACCTGCAGGGCCGTCGGAGATGACCGGAATCAGCAGCTCGCCGTAGATTTCCGAGACGTCGAACTCACCGAAGCTGACCGAGTTCGGGAACAGTCCCGCGATCGGATCGACCAGGTTCTGGGTGTTGCTCAGGTTATCCGGATTGAACTCATAGCTGTTCTCGCGATAAGACAGACCGAGCGCGTATTGCAGCGGGCCGGCTGACATATCGGTCAGGTCACCGACGAGGTTGGCCTCGAGAATGGTCTGCGTGACCTCGTTCTGGTTCTTGAGGTCCGGCGAGATCATCGTCGCGCAGTCCGCTGTCACCTGGCGGCGGTCGACGATGGGCAGGCCCGAGGTACAGGTCGGGATGCTCTCGGCGAAACCGTTCGCATAAGGGTTCGGGTCGAAGATCGCGCTCTTGCCGAAGTTCGGGAACGCCATCAGCGCGCGGTAGGAGTTGAGCCTGACCGAGCCGCGCTGAATGATCGAGTTGTCCGTGCGTCCGGTCGAAAGCGTGACATCCCAGAAATCGTTGCCGCTCGGCAGCTCGCCCTCGAGACCCAGCGAGAAGTTCATCGTCGTCAGCGTGTTCGAGCTCGAACGGCCGCCGCCGAGTGCATCGCGCAGATAGTCGGGCGGTGAATTCGCCCAGAGGATCGCGTCGGGGTCGGGCCGCGAGCTGAACAGGTTGTAGATGTCGGGCGAGGTCGGCCAGGCTTCCGACATCGTGCAGCCGGGCTGCCCGTCGAGCCAGGGTCTGGTCCCATCCGTGTCCACCGCATCGCACTCGACGTCGAACCGGCCGCCGATCGTGTAGTCCGGGTTCGTCTGGCCGTTGGGCAGCAGCGAACTCGGCACGGTCGTGAACTCGTTGGTGCCGTTACCGACCGACATGACCGGACCGCCGGTATAGATCTCGTCGCCGAACGGTATCGCGGCGCCCCAGAACGTGATCGTGTCGGCCGACAGACCGAGCTGCGTCTCCGTCTGCGTGCGCGTCACCATTGCCTGTGCCGTCACCGTGATGTTGTCGGTCAGGTCGAAGTGGCCGTTGGCGAACGCCGACAACCGCTCGAGCGGCGTCGAGGACCAGTTCCAGAGGTTGTTCTCCTTGATCGCGCCGTTCGGCTGAATGACGCGGAACGGCAGCCCAGGGAAGTAGCCGTCGTTGTTGCCGGAGAACGAGCCGTTATAGCGGTAAGCGCCTCCGGCGCCCCCGTTCTGCATCAGGCCCGTGTACAGGGTGCCGTCAGGGTTGACGTTTTGCCGCGTGAAATTCGTATTGGCGAAGAAGAAGCTGCTGTTGAGCGCATCGGTACCGTACAGCCCTTCGATTGAAGTAGCCGACGCCGGCGCGCCAGCGGGAATATCGGCATCGGTCGCGGCAGGTTGATTCGAGAAAGCCGGCGAACCGTTCTCGTTCGTGATCCAGGTATCCGTGCCCCAGAAGAACGCCGTCGCGTTGGTGTTCGGGTTGGACATGTCCTCGATACGCCAGTCGCGCTCCCAGCTCCATTGCTTGGAGCGGGTCGAGCGCTCGACGCCGAGCATGACGTTGCCGCGGTCGCCGGCGACGTTGGCACCGATCAGGCCGGAGACCGTGATCTCCTGGTTGCCACCGTGCTGGGTATCACCGAAACGGATGTCGACCGAAGCGCCTTCGTAATCGTCCTTGAGGACGAAGTTGACGACGCCGCCGACAGCGTCGGCACCGTACACGGCCGAGGCGCCACCAGAGATGACCTCGACGCGGGCAATAGCCGACGACGGGATCGAGTTGGTGTCGACGACCATCGTGGCGTTGACCGGCATGGCGCGGCGGCCATTGATCAGGACGAGGTTACGGTTCGGGCCGAGACCGCGCAGGCTGACCGTCGAGGCGCCGACCGTGTTGGTCGCCGTTTGCTGCACGTCGGTCGTCGTGAACTGCGTAACCGCCGGCACGAACTGCGGCAGCTGGTTGAGCACGGTTTCGACGCCGATGTTGGTCGTCTCGTCGAACAGCACCTCATCGATGGTGGTAATCGGCGAGTTGGCGGTGAAGTCGCGGCGCGGGATTCGCGAGCCGGTCACGATGACCTGCTCCTGAATTTCGTCCGTTTCCGCGTCCTGTGCGAAAGCGGGTGTGGTCGGCGCCACAAACATGGCGGCACTGAGCAAAGCCCCGCCGGCTACGGCGGCTTTCTGGCTTCGCGAAGATCGGCTCAGTACCTCGGCGATGGATTGCGACAGAAGATCGGCGCGCGGACCGATGCCCGGCGCTTCGTTTTTAAACCTCATTCTGACTACCCCTTGGAGTAAATGTCGTCCCTAATGTATGCGCTAAACAACCGAATTCGCGCCCCCGGCTCTCGGCCCCGGTCAGACGCAGATTTGTTGCAGAATAAAGACTAACACGGCTGATGGACTGAGATAAATACCTTTTCAGCACCAAATTAGTGTTGCTATTTCACAACATCAATCCGGCTTGCAACCGATTCCAACGCATGAAATGCACCAGGAGAATGCGCCGCACGCCCCTTCGTTGCCCGAAACGGTCAGTCGGCACCTAGGGGAATTCGTAGAGCGCGAATTCCGTATCGGGGCGTCCGGTGACGAAAATCGTGCAAGCGCCCCAGCTCTCGGGCAGGCTCCACTCGGCGGTCTCGGAGTACTCGAGCTCCGCGGTCCGGCGGTCACATTCGACATTGACTTGCCTGAGATCGCCCTCGAGGTCGCCGATAGCAAAGGTGCGCCGGTAAAGCGTATGCGACCAGGCATCGTCTAGCATCTTGCCTTTGACGGCGATCGCGGCTTCGCTCGCGAGGCCCGATTCGATGGCGTCTACGCTGCGCGCCATGCGGTCGTTCTCGGCGACCGCGCCGAGTTCCTGGCGCCTGGCGAACGTCTCGAGCGCGCCGACCACGTCACCCAGCCCGAGTTCGAGCGTGTTGCGGTATTCGAGCGCGACGACAAGCTCGGAGGGCTCGAGCAGCGCGATGCCGGGGTTGGTCGCCCGCCGGATCGCGGCGTACGCCTCATGCTGGTTGCCCAGCAACATGTTGACCCTGGCATTCTGAACCAGGGCCACGCCTAATTCGGCCAGGCGGCTGGCCTCGGTGTCGACAAGTCGACGGCTCCGCCGCAACGCGTCCTCGTTCTCGCCCTCCTGGAGCAGCGTCTCGACCTCCCGGTACCCGGCGACGAATGGCGGGCGCGGCTCCGGCGGGACCATTTGCTGGTCGAACACGATGACGGCCTCGTTGTTATGCCAATCGACGGCATCGCCGCCAGTGGTCGCAGGTTCGAACCGCCAGCGCTCGACTCCGACCCGGATCGGCCTGTCGACCAGCGTCGCCGGCATTTGATCGATCACGCGCACATTCGCCGTGGTGCCGTCGGCCAGAACCGAGTACCGCACGACGACCCAGCCCTCTGGCGCCATGCCCGAGCGGCCGGGCGGCAGCTCGGGCTGCTCGGCCTCGATCGGCACGGGCGCCACGACCTGACTCGTTGCGACGACCGGCACGAACGCAGCGGCCGCCAGCGCGATGACGGCGATTCTGGATTCAAATGATTGCTTGCTGGATCGCATGGCTCCTCCCGCACTTTGGTTCCCGGATACTGCGATAACCCGGGCAGCCCTCGTGCCGCCAAGGCGGCGGAGATTGTACCCGCGCTGAGCGCTAGCTAAGCTTCTCTCTAAAGGAAAACTTGTGAATCTTAAGGGAATCGTTCTTGCCGGCGGCACGGCCACGCGCCTGTACCCGGTAACGCTCGGCATCAGCAAGCAGCTCTTGCCCGTGTACGACAAGCCGATGGTCTACTACCCGCTGGCGACGCTGCTGCTCGCCGGTATCCGGGACATTCTGCTGATCTCGACGCCCGTCGACCTGCCGCAGTACGAGCGGCTGCTGGGCGACGGCAGCCAGTGGGGCATCTCGATCAGTTACGCAGAACAGCCGCGTCCGGAGGGCCTGGCGCAGGCGTTCTCCATCGGCAGGTCGTTCATCGGCTCTGATCGCACCGCGCTCGTGCTCGGGGACAACATTTTCTACGGTCACGGTCTCGGCGACTCGCTGGCGAACGCAGCCGGCCGGTCAGGCTCGGCGACGATTTTCGCTTACCGTGTGCGGGATCCGGAACGCTACGGTGTCGTCCATTTCGACGCCGACGGCCGGGCGCTCGGCATCGAGGAGAAGCCGGCGGCACCACAGTCGCATTTCGCCGTCACCGGACTTTACTTCTATACCAATGACGTCATCGATATCGCCGCGTCGCTCAAACCGTCGGCCAGAGGCGAGCTCGAGATTTCCGACGTCAACCGGATTTACCTCGAACGCGGGAAACTCGAAGTCGAGCTGCTCGGTCGCGGCATTGCCTGGCTCGATACCGGAACGCATCGGTCCCTGCTCGAGGCAGCCACGTTTATCGAGGCGATCGAGCACCGGCAAGGGCTCAAGATTTGCTGCCCCGAAGAGATTGCCTTCCGCCAGGGGCTGATCGACGCCGAGCAACTCGCCAGGCTCGGCAAGGGGTACGACAAAACGGCGTATGGCCAGTATCTGCTGGACCTTGCTCGCGGCGCCTAGGACGACGATGCAGATCATTGCCACGCAACTGTCCGACGTGAAGATCGTCCGCCCCGAGGTCTTCGGCGACGACCGCGGCTTCTTTCTCGAGACCTGGAACCGCGCCGCGTTCTCCGAGGCGGGCATCGACACCGGGTTCGTCCAGGACAATCACAGCCGCTCGGCTCGCGGCACGCTGCGCGGGCTGCACTATCAGATCGAACAGCCACAGGGAAAGCTGGTTCGCGTCGCCAGCGGCACCGTGTTCGACGTCTCGGTCGACCTGCGTCGCAGCTCACCGAGCTTCGGCCAATGGGTCGGCGTCGAGCTGTCGGACGAGAACCACGACATGCTCTGGATTCCGCCCGGATTCGCGCACGGCTTCGTCGTGCTAAGCGAATCGGCCGATTGCCTCTACAAGTGCACCGACTACTATGCGCCCGAGCATGAACGCTCGATCCTGTGGAATGATGCGGAGCTCGCCATCGACTGGCCGCTGCCCGAGGGCGTCGCGCCCCTGCTGTCGAGCAAGGATCGCGCTGCCGTCGCCTTTAAAGAAGCGGAGACGTTTCCATGAAGACCCTGATCACCGGCGCAGGCGGTCAGGTCGGTCGCGCACTGGCCGCTCTGGCGCCAGTCAGTTTCGAAGTCGTTGCCACGGCACGTGGCGATCTCGACCTTGCCGATGCCGGCGCGACCGCCGAGTTCGTCGCGGCACACGAGCCGGACCTGATCATCAACGCGGCGGCCTACACGGCCGTCGACCGGGCCGAGAGCGAGCCGGAGCTCGCGCACGAGATCAACGCCGCGGCGGCCGATCGCCTTGCCGCGGCGGCCGCGGCACAGGGCGCGAGAATGATCCACCTGTCGACGGATTTCGTCTTCGACGGATCGCATTCGACACCCTACGCACCGGACGCCGCAACCGCGCCGCTCAGCGTATACGGCCAGACCAAGCTCGAGGGCGAACGCGCCGTGCGGACTCGCCTGCCCGAGGCGTCCGTGATACTGCGGACCGCATGGGTCTACGCCGCGGTCGGGCACAACTTCCTGCTGACCATGCTGCGGCTCATGGGTGAAGGGAGACCGCTGCGCGTGGTTGCTGATCAGATCGGCACGCCGACGTCGGCCGCATCGATCGCCGAAACCGTCTGGGCGCTTGCCGCGCAGACGGACCTCGAGGGCACCTATCACTGGACCGACGCCGGCGTCGCGAGCTGGTACGACTTCGCGATGGCGATCTCGGAGGAGGCGGTGGCCTGCGGCCTGCTGAGCGCCCCTGCCAGCGTCACGCCGATCACGACCGAAGAGTATCCGACGGCGGCGCACCGGCCGGCCTTCAGCGTGCTCGACACGCGCTCGACGTGCGCTGCTACCGGGCTGGCGCCTGCGCACTGGCGCGTGCGGCTGAGGCAGGTGTTGCAAGAGATTGCGCGTGGCTAGCCTGCTCGTCACGGGCGGCGCCGGCTTCATCGGCGCCAACCTTGTCCGCTACTGGATCGATCAGCATCCCGGGGACCGCGTCGTCGTGCTCGACGCCCTGACCTACGCAGGCAATCGAGCCAGCCTCGATAACCTCGCGGACCACGCCGCATTACGGTTCGTGCACGGGAATATCTGCGACCAGCCGCTGGTCGAGACGCTGCTGCGGGACGAAGCCATCGACACCATTGTCCATCTGGCGGCGGAGACGCATGTTGACCGTTCGATAACCGGACCCGATGCCTTTGTCGAAACCAACGTGCTCGGCACGCACAGCCTGCTCAAGGCAGCGAGAAAGATCTGGCTCGACGCCGGCTGCATGCGCCGGCACCGGTTTCATCATGTGTCTACGGATGAGGTCTACGGGTCGCTCGGGCCGGAAGACCCTGCGTTCCACGAAGCGACGCCGTATGCACCGAACTCTCCTTACTCGGCGAGCAAGGCTGCCGCGGACCATCTCGTTCGCGCCTATCACCACACGTATGGACTGCAGACGACGACGAGCAACTGCTCGAATAATTACGGTCCTTACCAGTTCCCGGAAAAGCTCATCCCGCTCGTCATCGTCAACACACTCGCCGGCAAGCCGCTGCCGATCTACGGCGACGGCAAGCACGTGCGGGACTGGCTGCACGTCACCGACCATTGCCGCGGCATCGAGCTCGTGCTCGAAAGCGGCCAGCCGGGCGAGAGCTACAACATCGGTGCGGACGCCGAATGCGACAACCTGACGCTCGTCGAGTCGATCTGCGCCTCGCTCGACGCAAGGTTCGCCGCCGACCCGGGACTTGCCGGGCGCTTTCCGGACGCACCGGCGGCCTCCGGTGCAGCCTCGGCCGGGCTGATCCGTTTCGTCGACGACCGGCCCGGTCACGATCGTCGCTACGCAATCGACGCGACCCGGATTCGGCAAGAGCTGGGCTTCGCGGCGTCATGCTCTTTCGCGGAGGGGCTGAGCAACACCGTCGCCTGGTATCTCGACAACGAGCCCTGGTGGCGAGGCATTCAGGACGGCAGTTATCGCATGACGTATGCCGGGTTGGGAACTGGCACATCTCCGGCGTAGAATCGCGGCAAACAGGGTGCGGCTGACAGGCGTCCGGCGACGTCTGACATAGCAAGGAACGGACAGGATGCGGGGGCTGGGTCCGATGACAACGAACAAAACGAAACTCTCTCCATATATTGTGAGGTCGGCACTGATAGCCTGCCTCTGCGTCGCTCCCGGTATCACGGCCAATGCGCAATCGGCGAACCAGGCAGCGCTTCCGCCGCTGGCAATTCCGACACTCGAACCGATCGGCGAGCAGCAGCAAGGGCTCTGGGTGACGCGTTACGGTACGGGCCGGCCGTTCTTCAATGTCGAGGAAATTCGTTTCACGCCCTGGGCTCAGGGCCTGTTCGATGCGCGCCAGCGGCATGACCTCGAGCCGCACGCGCGCTGCAAGGCCTCGGGCGCCATCCGGCAGTTTCTGACGCCATATGGCGTGGAAATCGTCGAGATCGAGGAACTCGAGCGCCTCTACATTTTTGATATCGGCGGCCCGCATACCTATCGCGAGGTCTACATGGACGGCCGCGGCCACCCTGCCGAGATCCTGCCGACCAATTACGGTCACAACATTGGCTGGTGGGATGGCGATACGCTCGTTATCGACTCGGTCGGCTACAACGTCGATTTCTGGTTCGAGCGCATGGGGCTGCCGCACACCGAGGCCGTGCACGTCACCGAATACTTCCGGCGCACCGACGCGGAGACCGTCGAGTACCGGTTCGTCATGGACGACCCGATTGCGTACGAAGCTCCGGTCGAGGGTTTTCTGACCCTGGGCTGGCGCGAGGGCGACGAGCTGTTCGAGTTCATCTGCCAGCAGAGCAATTACGCTCACGAGCTCATGGTGAACCCCGAGGACCTTCAGGCCATCGGTCGAACCAACTCGATCGTTCCCTGATCCGGGCGCGGGCGCTCGTCGGCTAGCAGCCGTGCCTCGGGTGGCATTTGCCCGAGCCGCCGCCGTCGGTTTCACCACCTGAGGCATCCGTCACGGCGACCTCGACCCAGCCTGTCGGAGACGACGTGCCGACCGAATTGCTCGCGGAGACGCGGTAGCGGAACTCCTGCGCGCCGCCCGCATCGATGTGCGGAGACTGGCTCGTTGTGTAAGAAATGTAGCCCGTCCAGCTGCCGGCATTCTTGCCTTTGACCTTTCTTTCCTCGCGCGCTACGACGTAATGAGTCGCATCGGCGTCCATCGGCCAGACGAGCTCCGCCGTGCCGTCACCGTTGTTGCTCGCCGTCAGCCAGGCGGGCGTGTCGGGAAGCGACGGCTGAGGCGGAGGCGCCGGATTGGGTTCCGTCGATGTGCCCGCCAGCGCCGCTGCTGCGTTGAGCATGCCACCGGTGGTCGTAATGCCGTCCAGCGCCGCCATCGGGCGCGCCGAGTCATAGATGCGGTTAATGACCTGCTGGGCCGAAAGACCCGGCTCGGAAGCCTGCAGCAGCGCGACGACGCCCGCCACATGCGGTGCCGCCATCGACGTGCCGCTCATCCAGTAATACTGGTTGCCCATGTAGGTGCTCGCCACGTTGAAACCCGGCGCGCCGATGTCGACGGTCGTCGCACCGAAATTGGAGAACGAAGCAAGCAGGTCCTGATTGGTCGTCGCCGCCACGGAAATGATGTTCCAGTTGTCGTACGACGACGGATATTTTGGCGACGCATCGGTGTTGAACGCGTCGTTGCCGGCCGAGGCGACGAAGATGTGGCCGATGCCCGCAGCCTGCTGGATCGCATCGACGAGAGACTGCGAATAAAGGCCACCACCCCAGCTGTTGTTCGACACCTTGACGTTCTCGGCGACGGCATACTGCAGCGCGAGTATCGCCGCGGATGTCGAGCCGCCCTGCGGCCCGAGAAAACGCAGCGGCATGATCTTGCAGTTGTCGCCGCAAACGCCGGCGATACCGATCCCGTTGTTGGTCAGTGCGCCGATCGTGCCTGCGGTATGCGTTCCATGCCCGGACTCGTCGCTCGGATCGTTGTCGTTCGAGAAAAAGTCCCAGCCATTGATGTCGTCGACATAGCCGTTGTTGTCGTCGTCGATGCCGTTGCCGGCGATCTCGTCAGGGTTGACCCAGATGTTCGCGTGCAGATCCTCGTGATCGAGCTGCGTACCGCTGTCGATGACGGCGACGACGACCGTCCCGGCCGATGGCGGCACGAGATCCCAGGCCTCGGGCATATCGATATCGGCATCGGGCAGGCCGAGCACGTTACGGATGTCCTGGCCGGTATTGTGGAGGCCCCACTCGAGCCCGAGGTAATAGTCGTTTGGCATCGCCTGCGGTTGCAGGATGTAGTCCGGCTCGATGTAGAAGATGTTCGGATTGTTCGTCAGCACGGCCACGGCCTGCGCAACGCTGAGTGGAGTCTGCACGAGCTCGAGCCCGGGAACGAGCTCGATCGACTGACTGCTCAGCGGCAACAGCGCGCCCCTGACGGCAGCGCGATCCGCTGCGGCCAGCCCGGGCTGAAACCGCACCAGGACCTGTCCCTCGACATAGGGCTGCGTCAGGTCCTGAGCGAGCACGGCCGAGGTTTGGAACAGCCCGAAAACCAGCGCGAGACGTATGCCGAAACGAGTCATTGAAGTCACCTTGTTCTTGTTATTTTGTTAATTGACTTAATGATGATAGCCACGAAATCCTTTTCGCAACATAAACTTAGCTTATGTCAAACGAGGGCCGGTCGATCGGGAGACTGGGACCCGTCCTAATTTCCGCATCTCCGAGCAATGCGTTCCCGCGCTACCGGGCGATATTGCCGGTGGCGTGAAAAGACCCGAAGCCTGTGGTCTATAATCTTCGGTATGGTGATGTAGCTCAGCTGGTTAGAGCGGCGGATTCATAACCCGCAGGTCGGTGGTTCAAGTCCACCCATCACCACCACCCTTTGCAATCAGCAACTTACGCCGACCCCAGCGATTCGAGAGCCCGCAAGCCAACCGGCATCGAGCCGGCCGGCTTGCGCAATGCCTCTACGCCAGGCCGTTGAGCACGGCGATGCCGATCGCGAAGCTGAGCAGAAACGGCAGGATCAACTGGAGTGAAACTCGGTAGGCGGTTCTCATGTTCTTTTCCTTGTTGTTCTTATGTGGCTGAGCCAGCCGCGACAGATTCTTGTCTAGACATAATGTCCTTGTCAAAACACGGACTTATGTAAAACAGCAGCCGCGCATTTTTTACATAGGGCGCAGTTATGTCGCAGCAGGCGACGACCGGATGGCCGCCTTCAGTTCAGCAGTATTTGCGGGGTTGTCGGATACGACTTGGGCCGACACTCGAGCGGGTGCACGCCCTGCAACTCTCTGGCCGCGATCTGCTGGACCATCTGGTCGCCAGAGTTCAACAGGCGCGGATCCACATCCATCTTTTCGTAGCGGAAATCGTATCCGTTCAGAATGTCGATCCAGGACACCTCGGAGAATGCCCAGGGCGCCGCCTTGAGCCGGTTCCGGT
>DATCZB010000309.1:0-8185 GCA_036526155.1 Gammaproteobacteria bacterium | reverse complement strand
GGCGACGGTATCGGCGACAACGCGGATGCCTTCCCGAACGATCCGACGGAAACGACCGATTCGGATGGTGACCTGGTAGGTGACAATGCCGATGCCTTCCCGAACGACCCGACGGAAACGACCGATTCGGATGGCGACCTGGTAGGCGACAACGCCGATGCCTTCCCGAACGACTCGACCGAAACGATGGACTCGGATAACGATGGAGTTGGTGACAACAGCGATGCCTTCCCGAATGATCCGCTAGAAACATCGGATTGGGACGGCGATGAGATTGGCGACAATCGCGACACGGACGATGATAACGACGGTCTGCCGGACAGCGATGAGGGTTTGCTCGGGACGGACCGTCTGAACCCGGATACCGACGGCGATGGGGCCCTGGATGGTGCAGATGCCTTCCCGCTTGACCCGACGGAAACCGCAGATACGGATGGCGACGGCGTTGGGGATAACGCGGATGCGTTCCCGCTCGATCCACGGGACTACCAAGACTCGGATGGGGATGGCTGGGGCGACAACCTCGAGCGAGAGCTGTGCGATCCCCGCACCCGCCGCGGTCCGCCGCAGGGCTTCTGCTTCGACGGTAACGGAAACCCGCAGCACAAGTATGAGTCCGGTCCGACCGAGGAGTCGACGACGAGCACCAGCACGAGCAACGGCAACAAGAAGAACTAGTTGCCACCACAACCGGAGTGCCGCCAGGCCATGGATGGCCGGGCGGCGCCGGGACCCCTCCACCGCGCCCGCGGTGGATTTTGCATAGAACGCACTCTTAATTTCGGCGAGTGCTCGGGTGAGGCGCAAATGCGCGCAATGACGAACTCGCTCGTCACGGTGCTCGGCGCGCTGCTCGATGCCGTCGACGAAATCGATGAGAACACCTACGTCATACGTCATTTCAAAGTACTGCTTGCTTTATTGCCGCATTACCTTGAAGCTTCCAGACCGGAAGCGGAGATCGCAGGTGTTTGGGTAGTGCAGCACCGCCTCAGGTTCGAAAGTCCGGGCGGCGTCCACGCTCCGCTGGGTTCGTACAGTCATTCGGTGACGGTGCCGTCGAATACCGAGCTGATATTTTTTGCCGGTCAGGTCGGCATTCGGGCCGACGGCACGACGCCGCCGGATATTTCCGGGCAGGCTGATCAGGCTTTTGCTAACGTGGTCGCGCTGCTGTCGGCTCATGGCCTCGGAGTCGAGAGCATCGTCAAAATTGCGGTGTATATCGTGGCCGGTAACGATGGTGAGGCGGTGAAGCGTGCGCGCGTGGAGCATCTCGGCGGCCATGCGCCGGCATCGACGACGATTTACGTGCCCGCACTCGTCAGCTCCGAATGGCTTGTCGAGGTCGAGGCCACCGCAGCGAGGCCTGCGGCACACGAACAGAGCGGGAGGAATGCGGAATGAGGCAATGGTTGAGCTGGCCGCTCTGGGCGCGCGTCATTTCCGGGCTCGTCCTCGGTGGCATCCTGGGTCTGGTATTGCATCAGCTCGAGCTGCAGCAGTTCGCGACCAGCTGGATCAAGCCTTTCGGTGACGCGTTCATTCGTCTGATTCGCATGCTCGTCGTGCCACTGATCGTCACGACGCTGGTTGCCGGCATGGTTGCGATGGGCGACCCGAAGCGCCTCGGTTCGCTCGGCGGTCGCGCGATCGGCCTCTACATGGGGACCACCTGGTTTGCGGTGCTGTTCGGGATTCTGCTCGCGATCATCGTCCGTCCAGGCATTGGAATCAACGTCGAAACGGCGGCAGCCGATGCCGTCAGCACGATCCGCGAGCAGTCGGCCACGCAGGCAGCCGGTATCGTCGAACGGCTCGTCAATATCATTCCGTCGAATCCGATTGCGGCGCTCGTCGACGGCGACGTGCTTGCGATCATTTTCTTCTCCATCATTTTCGGCGCCGGAATTCTTGTTTCGGGCGAGAAGGGCAAGGCGATCGGGCAGGCGTTCGAGAGCGGCGCGGACGTCATGATCCGCGTGACGGAGTTTGTCATGCAGACGGCGCCTTTCGGCGTGTTCGCCCTCATGGCCTGGGTCATGGCGGAACAGGGGCTCGATATCCTCGACAACCTGTTGCTGCTCGGGCTCGCACTCTATGCTGCCTGCCTCGCGCACATTGCCTTCACTTACAGCGCTATCGTGCGGCTCTGGCTGCGTCTGCCTCTGGTCCGCTTTTACCGCGGCATGGCAGACGCGATTGCCGTTGCTTTCTCGACATCGTCTTCGTCGGCCACCCTGCCCGTGACGATCGCCTGCGCCACCGACAACCTCGGCATCAAGCGTCCGGTCGCTTCGTCGGTCCTGCCTTTGGGCGCGACGATCAACATGGACGGCACGGCGCTCTACCAGGGCATCATCGCGGTTTTTGCGGCTCAAGCTTTCGGTATCGACCTGTCGCTCGGTGATTTCTTCATGGTGATGCTGACGGCGACACTCGTTTCTATCGGCACGGCCGGTATTCCGTCGGTAAGTCTGTTTCTCGCGTTTATCACGCTCGAGGTGATCGGCGTGTCAGGCGACGATGCGGTCTTTCTGATTGCTCTGATCTTTCCGTTTGACCGGTTGCTCGACATGATGCGAACGGCCACCAACGTCACGGGTGACGCGGCGGTCGCAACAGCCGTCGCCAAGTGGGAAGGCGAGCTCGACGAAGAGACTTTCCGCGAGGTGGCGCGGATCTGATCCGCCGTCAGAGATTGGGTGGCTCGAGCACGCGGCCGTCCGGCAGCACGGTTCCGGGCAACTCGAGTCCGGTGGAGAGGCCGACGACCTGATCGCAGAGCTCGCCACGTTCCAGGCGCAAACGCTCGAGCGCCTCGGCCTGGTCGGCGTGCTTTCCGCGCAGCGTGATTGCGCGCATGGTGTGCAGGGCGAAGCGCTGATAATTGAGTATGAGGAAGCCGCCAATCGCGCTGACGACGACCGTGATGCAGCCGATCAGCCAGCCAGGGCCCTCTAGCCACAGGGCGGCAATCAGCGCGGCGGTCAGCCAGGCCGCGGGGAAAAGTACGACGCCTGCAAGCAGCTTGATTGTCGCCTCGTCCTTGAGCTCTCTGGCGCGGCTGCGGGTAACCGCCCATACGATCAGGGCCGGCGGCAAGTTGACCAGATAACCCGCCGCGAGCAGTGGCGGCAGAATCAGGAACACGAGCAGCCCCTCGAGGACCAGTCGCAGCGTGGCCGGCAAGGGGTGCCGACGCCGCGGCTTTTCGAGCTCGTGGTCGTCGACACCAAGCGCCGCGAGCTCGGCATCGTATTCCCGAATCCGGTACAGCAGACGCCGCACCTCAGCAGGATGCGTTTTCAGGCGCTCGTTGTAGCCGGTCCAAAGACGACCGAATGCCAGCACCCTTTCAGCCAGGCTCGGCGGCGGGAGCGAGGCCCCGGCGCGCGCTGCCCGCTCCGCCCGCACGAGTTTGCGTGCTCGGTTGAGCAGGTGGTGAATTTCCCAACTTTCAGTAGCATGCGCCGTTTCCTTAAGAGACTGCTCGATCTTAGCGGTCAGTTTCTGGCAGTCGTCATGGCGGGGTGATTCGGTTGTTCCGGGCTCGGCTGGGGCCAGCAGCGCCGGATCGAGCTCGAGCGGGGGGTGATAGACGATCAGGACGCCCGAGCCGAGGACCCGTTTCTCGTTGTAATGCAAGCCGACCGGCAGCAGGACTGGCTGCGGTTTGTCAGCCGGGGTCTGCTCCACGGCCTGCCGAAAAAGCCTTGCAGCCCCCGGCCGGACGGCTCGGGGCGCCGGGTCGTCGTGGCTCAATCCCTCGGGAAACAGGGCCGTGAACGCGCCGCCGGCGACCGCATCGGCCATGGCGCCCACGCTCTTTCGGTTGGCTTCACGCCGGGACTCGTCGCCCTCTTTGTCGGGAAAATCCTGGGGACGATAGAACGGCACGCAGCCAAGGCCGCGCATGATTCGGCCGATGATGGGCCAGGAAAACAGCCCGTGTCGGGCGCCGAATACGATTCGTCGCGGGAAGCTTGCGAAGATCAGCGCGGGGTCGACCAGGGCATTCGGATGCCAGGCGACGATCACGCCACCTGCCGTGTCGGGGATGTTCTCGAGCCCGGCAATCTCGATGCGGCGGAAGAAAATCCACAACAGCGATCGAACGAGCCAGCGAAGACTGCGATAACTGCGGGTCACGTCTGAGTCGGTCCGTCGGCGGGGTGCCCGAAGACCCGAAGTTTAGCAGGGGAAAGCCCGCCGCAGGCGTCCGGAATTCGTGGGCTTTGAGGCCCTCAATCGGCCAAAACCTGTTAAACTCGGTCCAAGCCATACGCCGGCTGAACGTCGGAGTTATGTCGAGTCGAATCAAACAGTTCAATCGCATCCTGGGGGGTCGAATGAGCGCACGAAGAATCTGGGGTTCCGATCGGTCGAGCGCGCCGAGCAATCGATTGTGGATCGTTTCCGCGTCAGCATTGGCGTTGAGCCTGTCGCTGGTCGATGCGGCGACCGCAGCAACTTTAGCCAGCGCAGCGCGCAACGGTGACCTGAGCGAGGTCAGGGAGCTGCTCGATGCGGGTTCCGCCGTAAACGAGGCCGAGCCTGATGGTTCCACGGCTGTTCTGTGGGCAACCTACCAATCCGACATCGAGATGCTGACGGCACTGATCGAGGCCGGGGCAGACGTCAACGCGGCGAACAGCCTCGGCGTGAGCCCGCTGCTGCAGGCCGCGCGGACCGGCGATACGGCCGTGATCCGCATCCTGCTGGATGCCGGGGCAGATCGGGAGCAAGCCGTTCGCGATGGCGAAACGCCGCTGATGTCCGCCGCGCGGGCAGGCAGCGCAGATGCGGTCAGGGTGCTGCTCGAGCGCGGCAGCGATCCCAATGCGACCGAGTCTTTCCAGGGCCAGACGGCGCTGATGTGGGCTGCAGCCGAAGGACATGCCGACGTCGTCAGCGTTCTGCTCGAGGGCGGCGCGGACCCTGATGCCACGGCGTTCCTCTCGGAGCTCACGCAGCGCAGCACGCGCACCGATTTTCCGACCGGCGGATTCACCGCGGCGATGTGGGCAGCACGCGAGGGTTATGCGGATGTCCTCAAGACGCTCGCGGATGCCGGTGCCGACCTGAACCTGGTCAATGGTGACGGGGCATCGGCAATGAGCATCGCCATCGTCAATGATCGCTTCGACTTTGCCGCCAGCATGCTCGAGCTGGGCGCCGTACCGGACGTGAGCGCGCTTTACCACGCCGTCCTGATGCGCGATGCAACATCGGACTGGCTGGCGAAAGATGGCACGCGCTGGCGCGCCGACTATGACAACGAGCTCTCGGCGCTGGACCTGGTGCGAGTGTTGCTCGAGGCTGGTGGTGACCCCAACGAGTTCTTTGAAGCCCAGTACCACTCGACATCTATGTGTTGCGACACCAAGGAACGCGGCACGCCGTTTTATCGGGCAGCCGTCGCTGCCGACGTCGATGCGCTCGAGCTGCTGATCGAGTATGGCGCCGACGTCGAATGGACGCCCGAGCCGAGCGCGGAAGGCGATGGCGCCAATGGCGCGCCTCCTGCGATGGGACGCCGCGAGCCACGCTCGCCGCTCGCTGCTGCAATGAATGGTGGTAAAGGTGTCGGCATGGCCGGTGGCCCGGGTGATATCCGCGAGGGCGAGGCTCCGCCGTTCCGTGAGATCGCCAACCGTAATCCGGCCGACGCCATGGCCGTTCTGCTCGCTGCTGGTGCCGACCCGAATCGGGGGACAGGGAACGAGTCAACTTTGCTCCACGACGCCGCCCGGGCGCGAATGATCGACGTCATCGAGGTGCTGGCCGAGCACGGTGCCGAACTCGATGCGCTCAACGGTGACGGCCTGACGGCGCTGGATTTCGCCGAAGGACGTCGAGCCGAGGGGGCGCCGGCGGAGGAGTCGGGGGGTCCGCCTCCGGGCGCGCCAATGCAGGCAGACGACGACCGCCCGACGATGGAACAGGTGGCTGCAAAGCTTCGCGAGCTGATGGAAGCTGCGGGCGTTGCGATCGTCGAGCACGGTGTTATTCCGACGGACGACGAAAGCGCGGCTGAGAGCGCAGGCGTATGAAAAACGGCGTCGTTATCGGAATTGGCGGCGTGGCGGCTGTTGCCGTTGCCGCCTACCTGTTGACGGACCGATCGCCGAGTGCGCGGCTCGACAGCGAGTGGGCATTGATCGGCGATTATTGCGTCGAGTGCCACAACGATGCCGATTACACGGGCGACCTGTCTTTGGAGGGGCGCACGCCGGAAGATATCCATGCCGATCCGGGAGTCTGGGAAGCCGTCGTCCGGAAGCTCCGCATCGGCGTCATGCCGCCGCGTGAGCAGGCGCAGCCTGAGTCCGAGGACCGCGTCGCATTTCTCAACGCTCTGATCGAGTCACTCGATACGGCCGCCGCGGCCGAGCCTTATGCAGCGGCAACGAAGGTGCACCGGCTCAATCGTGCTGAATACGCCAATTCGATCCGCGATCTGTTGGGCGTCGAGGCCGATATTGCAGAGCTGCTGCCTAGCGATGGTGGCGACTTCGGGTTCGACAATATCGCGGAGGTTTTGACGACATCTCCACTGTTGCTCGAGCGCTATCTGACGGTCGCGATACGTGTCGCGGACTACGCCGTCGGTAACCCGGATGCCGCAATCTCGGCGGCAAACTACAACATTCCCATCGACGTAACCCAGGACTATCACCTCGAGGGCTTGCCGCTCGGGACGAGGGGTGGCGTCAGGGTCGACCACATCTTTCCGGCCGACGCCGAGTACGTTTTTGCCGGCAGGCTCTTTCGCGGCGTTGAGGAAGGCTACTTCGGTATCGAAGGCCATGACAAACCGCACGAGTTTCTGGTCCTGCTCGACGGTGAGCTGGTCTACACGAACACTGTCGGTGGTCCCGAGGATCACGAGCTCAGCGTCGCCGAGGGGATCAACGTCGCGCAGTTTGCGGTGGAAGAGAAACTCACTTCGCCGCCAATCCCTGTAACGGCCGGTCCGCACGAAGTCATCTTCACCTGGAAAGAAAGGACGGAAGTCAAACAGGACGTATGGGAGCCAGCCCTCAGGGCATCGCTCGAGATTCATAACCCGTCGGGCATGCCGAGGCTGGAGTACGGCGTCATCGAAGGTCCGTATAACGCCACGGGCGTCAGCGATACGCCAATCCGCGATCGCATCTTCAGCTGTTACCCGGAAGCCGATTCCGAAGCACGCGCTTGCGCCGAGGAAATCATGTTGAGTCTGGCGAGCGGTGCGTACCGGCGACCGGTCACGGCAAATGACATCGTCGACGTCATGGCCTTTTACGAAAACGAACGCGATGCCGGCGGCGATTTCGACAGCGGCATTCGAGTTGCCCTGTCGCGCCTGCTCGTTAGTCCCCAGTTTCTGTTTCGGGTCGAGGCCGAATCGCCCGACGTTCCGGCCGGCGGCAATCACCCGATCAGTGACCATGAGCTCGCATCGCGGCTGAGCTTCTTCCTCTGGTCGAGCATCCCCGATGAAGAGCTGCGCACGCTGGCTGAGGCCGGGACACTGCGCGAGCCGAGCGTCCTCGAAGCTCAGGTCAGGCGCATGCTTGTCGACAACCGCGCTCAGGCGCTGATTGAGAACTTTACCGGCCAGTGGCTACAGCTGCGCAATCTCGATTCGCGGGTCAAGCCCGACTTGCTGCTTTACCCCGACTTCGACGACAACCTGCGCCAGGCGTTCCGGCGCGAGACGGAAATGCTGTTTGGCAGCGTGCTCAGGAATAACCGCCCGGTGCATGAGCTCATCGAAGCCGACTACACGTATGTTAATGAGAGACTGGCGCGACACTACGGTATCGACGGCGTTTATGGCGCGCGGTTCCGCCGTGTGCCAATTGACGATCCGAATCGCTATGGTCTGCTCGGCCACGGCAGCCTCTTGTCGTTGACGGGTGCTGGCACGGCACCGATCGCTCGCGGCAAGTTCATCATTACCGAGCTCTGGAACAATCCGCCGCCGCCGCCGTTGCCTAACGTGCCTCAGCTCGAGGACAGCGCCGTGGAGGGAGAGCCGTCGACGGTGCGTGAGCTGCTCGAGCGACACCGAGCGGACCCGGTCTGCGCCGCCTGCCACAATATGATTGATCCCGTCGGCTTCGCCCTGCAGAACTTCGATGAAGTCGGAGTGTGGCGCGATAACGATCATTCCGGGCTGGCCATTGATGCCGCC
>DATCZB010000308.1:0-14744 GCA_036526155.1 Gammaproteobacteria bacterium | reverse complement strand
CGGATTTTCTAACCTCGACGACGCGGAGATCGCCGCCAACGTGACCGACGACTACAAGCTGCTCGACAAGGATGGAGCGGTTATCGGCAAAGGCGACCTGCCCGAATACATTGCCGGGCTCCGGGAACTGGGCGACAAGATGGAAATCACGGACGTCATGGTCGAAGGCGGCATGGCCTGGTGCAAATGGCAGGTCGGAGACATTGTCGGCGCAGGGCTGATCAGCTTCGGTGAAGAGGGCGTCTCGCAGGAGCATCTGTTTTACTGATCGCGGTTCAGTTCCGATATGAGGCGAGCTGACGGTGAGTTCTGTCAGGCAGCTCAGCCAGGCGTCCCTCAATTCCCGGAGAGGATCAGCGCGAGCTCGCGATAAGTGCCGAGCTGCTCCCAGGTGCCGGTATAGCCTTTCGGCACGATCAGGGCATCGCCGGGCCTGAATTCCTGTGCGCGCCCGTTCTGCTCCGTCAGCACGAGGCCGCCGTCGAGCACATATACGAACTCGTCGTATTCGAGTGGGCGGTTGCGGTGATCGGTCTTGGCCGGCGTGGATTCAACCACGACGGAGCGAAGATTCTCGCCGGTAAACAGGTCGCCGAGCGTAAAGACGAGCTCACCTTCGACCAGGATGTCGATAAAGCCGTCGTTAGGAATCGGCGTCAGGTTGAGCCCGGCCAGCAGGTCCGGATCCATCCGCACGGGTGAACCGCCTTCCTCGGTAATTTCTCCCGGTGCAACGGGTACGACCGCCAGCTCGCGGTAGTTACCCTGCATTTCCCAGGTGCCCGTGTAACCTTTGGGCAATATCACCATGTCGCCGGGTCTGAATTCCTGCGCCCTGCCGTCTTGCTCGGTGAGAATCAGCTTGCCGTTCAGAACCAGCACAAACTCGTCGTATTCGAGCGGACGGTTGCGGTGATCGGTTTTTGCCGGCGTCGAGGCAAAAATCACGGCACGCAATTCCTCGCCGGTAAACAGCGACGCGACCTCGAACTCGAGCGTGCCCTCCACCAGGATGTCGATGAAGCCATCACTCGGCGCCGGCGTCAGTCCGAGGCCCGCCATCCGATCGGGATTCATGCGCACCGGGCTCGGGCCATCCTGAGCGAATGCGGCGGTGCTGGTCAGTGCAACGGCCGCTACGCCAGCTGTTGCGATACCTGTCAGGCGACTGGCTATTTGCATGAAAGTCCCCAGAAAACTCTCGGTTCGTGGTTTTGGTTCTGCGCGAAGTCAGGCATCCGTCGTTGACTGACGCAGCATGCTTCCACCAAGCCTAGGATTGGCCTCATGGCGTGTCAACGATGTGGCAGGCCCGTGGGCCGAGTCGCGATGACTACCAGGCGGGATTGCCGGGGGACGCGGCCCACGCCTCATGCATCGAGAATGCCGTCAGTCGTAAAGGTGGTGACGTAGAGGTCGTGATCCTTGAAGTCGAGCGCAGCGCTCGACGATGGTTGAGGTCTGCAGCGCGCCGCTTGAGGACGCGAGAGTCTTCGCTATCAATAAGGGCGAGCCAGTATCACCTGGTCGTCGCAGGTCAATTGTCGGGCACCAAACACTCGATGCTTCTACAGTATCTTCTTAATAAGAACAGAGAGTTACGAGCACAACCTAGAATACTTTGGGTATCCTGTTGCGGTCCGGGCTCGGGCCGCTGAGGGTCAGCATCGACCCGTATCGCGCTGCAAACGCCGACCCGCGTGTGAGAAAATCGGCGGCTGGGGGAAATTCGGGGGAGGTGCGATGCGCCGTCGGGCGTTCATAGAGTCGGGGATCCTGGGGGCGTCGGCCCTGGCGCTGCCGCGATTCGCCGTTGCGCAGGTGGCTGCGGATGCTCCGGCAACCGAGGTGGTTCGTGGCGACCTGCAGCTGATTCGGGGAGCGGCGAACGGTCTCCTGTTTGCGGCCGGCGACCGCAACGTTCTCATCGATGTGCCGGCGCCCGACTTCGACGGGGCGACCGCTTTGTACGGCACCGACCCGATACTCATCAACTCCAACTGGCGACCCGAGCATACGGCCGCCAACGATGTGCTCGGCGGCTCGGGCGCCGAAATCATCGCCCACGAAAACACCCGGCTCTGGATGAGCAACGATTTCACGGTTCGCTGGGAAGGTCGGCGCTATGGTCCGCGGGCAGCCGAGGCACTGCCGAACTCGACCTTGTATACTTCGCGAACCCTTACCGCCGGCGACGAGACGATTGATATCGGGCATGTCGCGCGCGCACATACCGATGGTGACGTGTACGCCTACTTCCAGCGCGCGAACGTCTTGTTCGCGGGCGATCTGCTCGCAGTGAACAGCTATCCCGTGCTCGACTACTCGACCGGCGGCTGGATTCGGGGAATGATTGAGGCGACCGAACATCTGCTCGAAATCACTGCCGCCGACACGCTGATTGTGCCGGCGGTTGGCGACCCGCAGCGACGTGACGCGCTCGAGGCACAGCTCGAGCTGTGCCGGGCGGCCGACGAAGCCGTCGGGCAGGCTTATACGACGGCCAGGAGTCTCGAGGAGCTCCTCGAGGCCGACCCGCTCGAAGCCTACAGAGCAGAACGTGGCGAGCCGGCGCTCTTCATCGAGCTGGCTTATCGCGGCATGTGGGGCCACATCCGCCGACTCGGTCTCGGCATCGTATGAGCGGCGGCGCGAAGACTTTCGGAATCGTCGTTGCGCTGGCAGCTGCGGGCGCGGCGCTCTGGTACAACCTGTGGCGCGCCGAAACCAGCGGGGCAGGGCAGTGGGCGACAATCGACAGTTACTGCGTCGACTGCCACAACGAAATCGACCTGGCCAGCGGGCTGGCGCTCGATTCGATGTCGACCGATTCGATCGCCGAGCATCCGGAAATCTTCGAGACCGTCGTGCGCAAACTGCGCGGGCGGATGATGCCGCCGCCCGGGCAGCGAGTGCCGACCGAAGCCGAGTATGAGGCGTTCACTGCGTTTATCGAGTCTCGCCTCGACGCCGCAGTAGGCGCCGGGCAAGGCGTTGGCGTCGTCGGGCTCAAGCGGCTCAACCGCACCGAGTACGGCAACGCGATCAGGGACCTGCTCGACCTCGAGATCGATCCGGCTGCGCTCTTGCCCCAGGATGGGCAGAGCGCGGGATTCGACAACATCTCGGCCACGCTCATCGAGTCACCGACGTTCGTCGAGCAATATGTCACGGCCGCGGGTGTCGTGGCCGCCATGGCAATCGGTGATCCCGGGGCCAAGTACGAGAGCACGATTTACCGTGCATCGGGCGACATCAATCAGTCTCGCCATGCACCGGGCATGCCGCTCGGCACGCGCGGTGGCGTGGAGGCCGAGCATTACTTCCCGGTCGATGGCGTATATCGGTTCTCGATCGAGGGCCTCGTGCTCGGCGACTACACGCTCGGTCTCGAGTATCGGCACACCGTGCTCGTGCTCATCGACGACGAAGAGGTCTATCGACGCGACGTCGGGGGCGAGGCGGACATGAAGCGCGTCGATCAGCAGCTCGCGACGGCACTGGCCGAGCTAAACGAGCCGCTGCTCAATATCGAGGTGCCGGTTACTGCCGGGTGGCACGACGTCGCCGTGACCTTTGTCGCCCGGTCTTTTGCCGAGTCGGACGAAGTCCTGTTTCCGCTCATGGCGGGCGGAGGCGACGGCCGAATCATGGCGCCGCGGCGGCTCGAGATTGCGGGGCCGCTGACGCGAACCGGCGTCGGGCCGACGCCGAGTCGTGAGCGCGTGCTGACCTGTCAGCCGGAAACGCTGGAAGACGAGGAAGCCTGCGCCGCGCGCATCTTCAGCCGGATCGCGCGGCGGGCATACCGTCGCCCGGTCACGGATGCGGACATCGAGGCGCCGTTGCGTTTCTTCGCCGAAGGGCGGACCGATGGCGATTTCGAGGACGGCATCCGTTTAGGCCTCGTCGCCATCCTGGCCAGCCCGAAGTTTCTGTATCGGGCCGAGTTGCCTCCCGCGACGGCGGCGCCTGGCTCGGTGTTTGCGCTCGACGATCTGGCGCTTGCAACGCGGCTGTCGTTCTTCATCTGGAGCAGTATCCCCGACGATGAGCTGCTGGCACTGGCTGAGTCGGGAGAGCTGAGCCGGCCCGGGATGCTCGCGGCACAGGTCGAGCGCATGCTCACCGACCCGAAGGCGTCAGCGCTGGTCACGAACTTTTCCGAGCAGTGGCTCAGGCTTCGAGATATCGATCGCGCCTCGCCGGATCCGGCGATGTTTCCATTGTTCGACCGGCAGCTTCGCGACGCCTACAAGACCGAGCTGCAATTGTTTGTCGAGAGCATCCTGTTGCGTGACCGCAGTGTGCTGGACCTGCTGCGCGCCGAGCACACATTTGTCAACGACAGGCTCGCAATCCATTACGGTCTGGCCGACGTTCAGGGCAGCCGCTTCCGCGAGGCGACTCTCGACGACCCGAACCGGTGGGGTCTCCTGGGCAAGCCCGGCATTCAGATGATCACGTCGTACGCCAATCGCACGGCGCCGGTGCTTCGAGGCGCCTGGATTCTCGAGCACATCACGGGTACGCCACCGACCCAGCCGCCACCCGACGTCGAAGCGCTGCCCGAGACCGTTGCGGGCGGCCCCGCGCTGACCGTAAGGCAGAGGCTCGAGATGCACCGGACGAGCCCGAACTGCAACAGCTGCCACGGCATTCTCGATCCGCTCGGCTTCGCGCTCGAGAATTTCGACGCGATCGGTCGCTGGCGCGACCGGGATCTCGATGCCGGTGACAGCATCGATTCGTCGGGCGTGCTGGTCGACGGCACGCCGGTCTCGAATGCGCGGGAGCTCAGCGAGGCGTTGCTCGCGCGCCCGGACCTGCTGGTGCAGACGCTGACAGAAAATCTGCTGACCTTTGCCCTCGGTCGTCCGCTCGAGTATTACGATATGCCGACCGTGAGGGCGATTGCCCACCAGGCTGCGAGTGACGGTAACCGCTTCGCGGCGATCGTCGAGGGAGTCGTTGCCAGCGATGCGTTTCTGATGCAACGTACAGCTGACGCGACGGACATCGGGGAGGTAACTGCCAATGTTCGTGACTAGGAAATTTCTGCCCCGGCGTACGTTCCTGCGCGGGTTGGGGGCCACGGTTGCCGTGCCGCTCCTCGATGCAATGGTTCCGGCCAGGACGGCACTCGCACAAACAGCCGCGGCCGCCGAGCCCAGGCTGGTCTTCGTCTACTTTCCGCACGGTGCGGTCCAGGGGCAATGGACCCCGTCGCAAACAGGTCGCGACTTCGAGTTCACGCCGATACTCGAGCCGCTCGAGCGGTACCGCGATCAGCTGACGATTGTGTCCGGGTTGTCTAACCAGCACGCCTATGGGCCTGTGCACGCCATCACGCCCGCCACGTGGCTCTCGAGCGTCTCGCCGCGCAAGAGCCAGGATCCGCTCGGCGGCGTGACGGCCGATCAGATTGCCGCGGCGCAGATCGGGCAGAACTCGCCCCTGCCTTCGCTCGAAATCGCGACCGAAGTCGAGGGTGGCGCCGCCGCCTGCGACAGCGCCTACGGTTGCAGCTTCGTCCGGACAATTTCGTTCCGAACGCCGACGACGCCGTTGCCGATGGAGGTCAATCCACGCAAGCTGTTCCGCCGGTTATTCGGGCAGGGCGATTCTCCGGAAGAGCGCGAGCTGCTCACGGCGCGACGGTCGAGCATCCTCGATCTGATTGCTGAAGAAACAGAAGCGCTGAGGCGCGTGCTCGGGGGCGGAGATCAGGCGAAGCTCGACGATTACCTCGACAGCGTCCGCGAGATCGAACGGCGGATCGCGATTCTCGAGGACAGCGACATCTCGTCGCTGGATCTGCCCGATGCACCGATCGGCGTTCCTGCCGACTTCAATGAGCACATCGATCTGATGTTCGACCTGCTCGTGCTCGCGTTCGAGGCGAACCTGACGCGTATCGCGACTTTCATGATGGCCGCCGAGGTCAGCGATCAGACCTACAACCATATCGGCGTCCGTGACGCTTTCCATCCGCTGTCGCACCATCAGAACAACCCGGGCAAGCTGGCGCGACTGACACAGGTGCAGGCCTACCACTCCGAAGTGTTCGCCCGCTTCCTCGAGCGGCTCCGCTCGACGCCGGACGGCGATGGCTCGATGCTCGACAATTCGATCCTGCTCTACGGCAGCAACATGAGCGACAGCAATGCGCATACGCACGACGACCTGCCGCTTGCCGTCGTCGGTGGCGGGGCAGGGCGGCTCAATGGCGGCACGCATATCCGCGAACCCGACGGCACACCGATTTCGAATCTCGTGCTGACGTTGTTGCAGCGCGCCGGCGTCGAGATCGAGTCGCTGGGCGACAGCACGGGTGTCATCAGTGCGGTCTGACGCGCGCGCGTCAATCTTCCGGGCTGCAGTGCTTGCCGCGATTCTGCTGGCGGGACCCGCCGGGGCTGATCCGGCTTTGATCGAAGCCGCAAGGACCGGCGAATCATCCGCTGCGCTCACGCGAATCGGCGCGGGCGTCGAACTCGATGCGCGCGATTCCACCGGGACGACGGCCCTGCATTGGGCCGTATACAACAACGCGCGCGAAATTATCGACGCCTTGCTCGAGGCCGGCGCCGATCCGAACATCGGCAATCGTTATGGTTCGACGCCAATGGCGGAAGCCGCCGTCGGCGGTGACGTCGAAGTGATTCGCGCGCTGCTCGCGGCCGGGGCGGATGTCGAATCGCCAAACGTCGAAGGTCAGACGGCGCTGATGATCGTGGCGCGGACGGAAAACATCGCGGCGGCCGAGGCGCTGCTCGCGGCGGGCGCGGACGTGAATGCGCGCGAGGCGTGGAAGGGTCAAACGGCCATCATGTGGGCGGCAGCTCGGGGTCGTCCCGGGATGGTTCGTTTGCTGGCCGCCCATGGTGCCGGAGTCGACGCGCGCTCTACCGTCAACGACTGGCCGCGGCAGACCACGATTTTTCCGCGGGCTAAGTACTTGCCTTCGGGTGGTCTGACACCGCTGCTATTCGCCGCGCGCGAGGGTTGCGCGGCCTGCATCGAAGAACTGGTTGCAGCCGGGGCCGATCCGAACCTGCCCGATCCCGATGAGGTCACGCCATTGCTGATCGCGCTGCTCAACGCGCGGTTCGACGCGGCAGCCGCGCTGATCGCGGCCGGTGCCAATGTCAATAAGTGGGACTGGTGGGGCCGGACGCCGCTCTATGCAGCGATCGACTACAACACGCTGCCGACCGGAGGGCGTTTCGATCGTCCGTCAACAGACGAAACCCCGGCAACCGAGATCATCGAGCGCTTGCTCGAGGCGGGCGCGAATCCGAATCCGCAGCTGAAGCTGTTACCGCCGTACCGCAACGTGCTCGACGACCGGGGTGCCGATCCGCTGATCACCATAGGTACGACGCCGCTGATCCGGGCGGCGAAAGGGGGCGACGTCGCCGCGGTTCAAATGCTGCTCGAGCACGGGGCGCTGCCCGACCTGCCGCAGGACGAGGGCATCTCGGCGCTCATGGCTGCCTCCGGGCTCAAGTACCTGGCAATCAATACCCGGGGCCGCTATGCGACAGAGGCCGAGGCCATCGCAACCGCAGAGCATCTGCTCGCTGCCGGCGCCGATATCAATCTCAGGGACGACCTCGGGCAGACGGCTTTGCACGGCGCCGCTTATCGCGGCTGGAACGAGCTCGTCACGTGGCTCGTGGCGCGGGGCGCGGACCTGGATGCGGCCGATGTCGATGGGGCAACCCCGCTCGACGCCGCGCTGGGTCGCATGCAGATACCGGCTCGCGGCGGAGCGGCTCCGGTGCACGAAGCAACGGGGGCGCTGATCGAGTCGCTCATGGCGATCGCTGAATGAGAGGCTTTGGAGACAGTTTCGGCTCTATCGCCTGGTGATCGGGACAATTCACTCGTGACGCAAGTGAAACCCGGCGAAGTGCCGTTCCAGTCGCATGTCGCGCTCGTCGAGACGTTTCTCGGCAATCGGAAGGCGATCGTCGAGCGAATCGAGAGCCTGCTCAATGCGCAGCGCAAGCCGCCGGATTATCTGCAAGACCGTCCTCTGTTGATGCGGCTGTTCGAGGATTGTTGCTTCGGTTTGCCTGCGCTTGCGCCCGATCAGGCACGGCTCAGAGGTCAATTGGAGCAGGCGCACTGGGACAGCGGGTTCCGGCCGCGTCAGGTGCCGGGCTTGTTCAGCGACCTGATCAATCCCGCGGAGATGATGATTCGCGGCTTTTTTCTCTGGCAGCAGACGCGATGGCCTGGCCGCAACGGTCGCCTGAGCTATGCGCAAACGCTGTTTAACGTCTATTTGATCCGATGCCTGCAGTTCCTGAGCATGCGGCTGTGGGATGCCGATGCCAACGGCGTCGGCGACCGGTTGGCGCAGGTGCAGGCTCTGCTCGATGTGCTCTGGCAGGGCACGCCCGCTGATCAGCCGGTTCTCGTACGCGATGCGCGCTGGCTGATTCCGATGGCGCAGAGCCCGACGACGGATGAGCTGGCCGCCTACTTCGAGGTGGCGGAGCGCGTGGCAGAAACGCTGGCCGAAGAGGATCAGATTGAAATCGCACGCGCTCACGTGCGGATGCTCGGCGGGCACCTGACATCGCAGATTCGCCATTACTGCATCAATGAAGGTATTTCGATCGACGACCATAGTGTCGTGCTGCGCACGCGAACGTCGAACGCTCTGGATTTTGCCCTGCTGGTGCAGAATCTCGTGATATTGCTCGAGGCGTATGAAGCTGCGCTCGAGACCGACGACGACGCGACGAGGCGTGAGCTTGCCGGCGCGATCTGCCAGGGCATTTCGCCTGATCCCGAGCTGTTTCTGAATCGCCTCGAGATGCTCGGCCCCCACAGCATGATCGAGCACCTGTTCATCGGGACGGACAGCAAAGGGCAGGTGGTCTACACGCCCATGGGCCGGCGGCACGATCGCCTGCTGCAGGGGTATGTGACGCTCATCGGCCGGTTGGCGACGCCGCTGGCCGCCGACTGTCCGCAGTTCCGGCCAATAAACGGGACCTATTCACCCTACGGGGCGATATTCGGCACGCCGACCAATCTCGTCGAAGACATGGTGCTCAAATCGACGCAGCGCGACGCCGAGACCCGGTTCAGTCTCGAGGACGTGTTCGTCGACGGCGACGACAGCTCCGAGCGGCTCGCCTGGATCAGCGGCTGGCGCAAGCTGCCTCACATCGATGCGGAAGTGCAGGAGATCTACGCCTATCCTCAGGCCTTTGCCGCAGATATCCATCACCGGGTCGGGCAGGAACTCGCTCGAAGCCAGAGCGATGAGGAGTCGCAACGCGTCGAAGAGACCGGGCGCCTGTTCATCATTTCCGACTCCGAGTCGCAGCCGGATTCCGCAACGGCTTCGATCCCGGCGCTGCCGCCGCGGTATATCGCGGCGTCGGACCCGGCCGTCGTCTCGGCTGGCGCCGCAGTTGCATTAGACGAGAAGTCGTTGCTGCACGGCCGGAATGAGGCCTATTTTCTGGTCAGCTACGCATCGGCGGGCGGCTGGGTTGCGGTGAAAAAGGACCTTCTCACGGAGCAGCTCGGGGAGGGGCGGGATGTCCGGATCGGTTCGTTGCCGTTCGACGCTGCGCAGGCACTCAGGCTGATGTGCCGCGAGCTCGCTGCGCCGGGGAGCGCCGCTGACTGACCATGGAAGTCAGTGCGGCTGGCAGAGCGGTCAGGCCAGCGCGAATCGCGATCGTAGCCGGATTCCGACGGCGCTGCCGGCGAAGGCTGCCACGAACCAGAGCCATCCGCTCAGGCTGGCCGAGGCGACGCCACTGAAAAAAGCGCCGATATTGCAGCCGAAGGCGATCCGCGCGCCGTAGCCCATCAGCAGCCCACCGACGACGGCCGACGCGACGGCGCGGCCGGGGATTTTCCACGCGGGTGCAAACCGGCCGGCAAGCCCCGCCGCCAGGAACGCACCGAGCACGATGCCGAAATTCATGACCGATGTGATATTGGCGAAGACACTCTCTGCGAGCGCCGTCGCGTAGCTCGGCCGCTCCCAGTAGGCCCAGGAAGCGACGTCGACGCCGGCAATGTCGAGAGCCTTGGATCCCCAGAGCGCAAAGCCCGATGTGATGCCCCAGGGCCGGCCGGCGAGCGCAAGCGTCGCCACGTTGACGGCGCAAAGACCGATGGCTCCCGCGATCAGAGGCCACGGGCCGCGAAGCCATGAGTAGGTCGAGTCGCTTGCCCGGTCGGCCCGAACCGCGCCGTGACGCCTGCGTTCCAGCGCCATCGATGCGATCCAGATCCCCGTGAAAATGAGCAGGCTGATCGCGATCGCCGCGGCGACGCCGAACTGGTCGAGCAGCGAAATCGGCTCGAGCCCCGCCGCGTCCTGCCACGCAGTCCAGTGCCAGGCGCCGATGACGGAGCCCGCAATGAAAGCGAGCAGCGTGATCAGCATTTTGGTGTTGCCGCCGCCCGCGGTAAAGAGCGTTCCCGAGGCGCATCCCGCGCCGAGCTGCATGCCGATACCGAAGACGAAGGCCCCGAAGACCACGGCGAGATTGAGCGGATAGACGTTGCCCCGGAGCGCCGTGCCCCACAGCTCTCCCTGGGCGATCAATGGCGTAAAAACGAGAACCGTCAGCGCGAGCATGAGCATCTGGGCCCGGATTCCGGCCCCGCGTCCGTTAACGACGATTTCCCGCCAGGCGGAGGTGAAGCCGAAAGCGGCGTGGTAGAGAACGAGTCCGGCACCGAGGCCGACACCAAATAACGCCGCCTGGCGCCAGCCAAAGGCCGAGGCAAGGTACGCCGCGAGCAGCAGACTGACCGCAGCGCCCAGGCTTGCCGCCTTTCGGTTTACCGACCTGGTATTTTCCATCCGAATCGCTCGCTGGTTAACTGCTGCGGGTTGCCTTCGCCCTGCCGACTCTCCGCTCGGGCGTTGCCTCAACGCTCGTCGAGCCGCGACTCGACGATCTCGCGCAGGGCAGGGCTCGAAAGCCCTCCGGCCAGGCCGATGCCAAGCGCAGTCTCGGCGTCATCGCCGATCAGCCGCTGGCGCAGCGAGAGCAGGGCGCCGGCCCGGTTGCCTGACGCACAGTGCAGCAAGACCGGACCGTCGGCGGCGTTCAGGATCGCGTCGAGCGCTGCCGCGTTTTCATAAGTGATTGATTCGCCGCCGCTGATCGGCAGGGAGATATAGCTCATGCCGAGATCTTCGACGACGGCCGGCTCCGCGAACCCTCGGTCTTCGCCTTCGCCGCGAAGGTCGATCACGGTAACGAAGCCCTTTTCCGCCAGCTCGGCAAGCTCGGCTGCGTCCGGCTGTCCTGCCGTGACGATGCCCGGCAACGGCTCGGCTTCATTGAGCAGCTGTGCTCCGCCAATCGCCGGAAAGCCGGCGAGCAAGAACAGCCAAAGAACAGGATTCTTCAACGCGCCAGGCGTCATCCGTCGCTGTTCAGCGGGCATGTTCTGGTCTCCGGGCTGCTGCCTGCAATGCGGCGTGGAAGCCGCCGATCGTTCTCTAATGATGATACTTCGACTTCTTGCCGGATCGTAGGGATCTAACGCTGGACTGTAACGATGTCGAAGTGCGCCAGCTCGATTACGGCGCGTTGCACGGCATCGCGCGGCAAATTGCCCAAACGCGCGCAAAGCTCATCGAAGGGGGCCGAGGCAACTTTGCCGAGCGCGGCGACGATGGCCTGGCTCAGCGGCTCGAGGCGAACCTGTTGACCATTGACGATCAGAGTCCCGTCTTCTGGCGATAGCGAGCGGTAGGTCGTCAGGCTCACGAGCGACGTTCCGGAAAGTGGTGACGAGGCGGAGTCGAGCGACGCGAGGTTGAGCTCCGAGATCATGCGCTCCCGCCCGGCTGACTCCTGCTCGAATCGAGCCACATTGGCAGGGTCGAGCAGCACGTCGGGGAGCTGCCGCACCAATTCGTTGACCGCATCGCGATATCCGGTAGCCGAGAATGCGCGCCGGGCAAACAGCTGCTGCTCGAGATGCTTCGCTGTCGTCTGCACGAGGTAATCGAAGGTGCTTGGCGCATACGACCCGACGGCAATGTGAAAACTGCCGACGTCGAGAGGTATGACGTGATGCCACCAGCCGCGGGGCAGGTACATCACGTCGCCTTCCTCGAGCAAGAGCTCGAGCGCAGGCTCCGCCGGGCAGGTCTGCCCGCTGCGGTCGTGAGTCTGATACGTCAGGGGCAACGGAAACGTCGGCTCGTAGACTCGCCACTGCTTGCGGCCGATAAGCTGGATCACGAACACGTCGTGCGTGTCCCAGTGCTGGCCGAAGCTGCCGCCGCCGAGGAAGCTCATATAGGCGTTGCACGAAGTCTGGGTTCCGGCGTAACGGGCAACCTCGAGGCAGAGCCGCTTGGCCGCCACCATGTGCTGCTCGAGCCAGTTGATTTGCAGTGTTGCGCCGCCGCCGAGGAGTTCGTAGAACCGGGCTTTGCTCAGCTTTCGGCGCGCACGCCCGATGCCGCTGTCCTCTTCCGTATACGCATTGTCCGGAACCGGGCCGTTGTGAAACATGCGCATGATCGGCAGGCCGGGATCGATGACGTGCAGCATCTCGTCAACGTCGGACCAGGCGATCGGACGCTCCTTGAGAGCGCCCCGAAAAAGGTGAGGTTTCTGTTCGCTGACTTCGGCGTGGAATTCAGCCGGGGCGAGGTCGAAGTCGATCATTCAACCCGTCGAACCTGTATGTGTCCGCCGGAATCTATGCCTGTGAGCCGGTATCGACTGCCCCACCTTGTCGGGTAAATCCTGACCTCGAGGCCTGGTCGCAGCGCATATCGCTTCGGCTCCGTCTGTTCCCAGATCTGGCCGTTGTCGAGCCGAATCACGTAGGCATTCGGGAGGCGCTCGCGAAGCTCGACGATCCTGCCGGAAAACTCCGCCGGGTCGGGAGCGGAATCTCGGGCCGCCGGCGCTGCGTCGCGTTCCGCTTCGCGCATTGCCCTGCGCTCGCTGCGGCTGAGCCCGGGTTCCTGCTGTACGGCAGGCTCGCGGACGCGCTCGGTGCCGACTCGCTCGTCTTCCGCGGCGTCGGCGGCGTCGGCTTGCGGCTGTTCCGCAGGCACGCCGGGGCCGCGTTCCTCGAGAACCTCATCGACCTCTGCGCCAAAACAGGCAAGCCGCGCTTCGGCCGACTCGAGCTCGAGACAGCGCGCGACGTCGACCGTTACCGTGCCCGAATCGTCCTGCGCCAGGACCGGGCTCAGGGCGCCGGTGGCGCTCAGCACTCCCAGTGCGATGGCTCCGCGCAACGGCCGGCACTCAATCGGCAATTTATTGATTCTTTTCGTGATCATTTTGATCTGTTCCGCCACGTTATCGATCACTCGGCAGACCAAGAATACCCATGCAGCTCGCCGCTAATCAATTGCAGATCAAGAGCATCCGGATCACCGAGAGATTTGGCTTTAGTTTCCTTGGCGGCACAGCTGAGAATTAGTCGCATTCTCGTGTTGCTTCGATTGGTGTTGGGTGGTAGCGTCGCGGGTGAATTTTTTCGCGCTAAATACAAAGCTACACCAGCACGGAAGAAGTTGGGCGCAGGGACGCTGAGAAAAATTTGTCGGACCGGAGCATTCATCAACGCGCCGGTTAACTGCCTTGATTACGGGGGGAACCAAATGAAGGCTGACAGGAAGCTTCCTTGCATCCAGGAGTTGTCTCGATCGATTGCCGAGGTACTCAGCGACGCGCGCAGCGGGACCGCGGCGCGCGCCAGTAAGGCCGGCAGGCCCACCACCATTCTGTCAGCATCGAGCGGCGTTCTGCTGGGCGCCGCATTGGTCGTAGCGCCTCAACACAAGGCCATGGCCCAGGAAGAAGAAAGTCTCGTGACCGAAGAGGTCGTCGTCACAGGCTCGCGCATTCCTCGCCGTGACTTCACGGCCAACGCGCCGATTACGACGATTGACGAGTCCATCTTCGAAGAGACGAACTCGATCGGTGTCGAGACGGTTCTCAACCAGTTGCCTCAGTTCGTTCCCGCCGTTACGCAGTTCGCTTCGTTTGACGTCGAAAACACGGCGACGAACACGGTCGGTGCCTCGACAGTCAGCCTGCGCGGTCTTGGCCCGAATCGAAACCTCGTCCTGATCAATGGCCGCCGCGCCATGCCGGTCAACCCGACGATGGTCGTCGATACGAACTCGATTCCGGCATCGGCGATCGAACGCGTCGAGGTGATCTCCGGCGGTGCCTCGGCCGTGTATGGCGCCGACGCCGTGGGCGGTGTCGTCAACTTCATCCTCAAGGACGACTTCGAAGGCGCCACGGTCGATATGCGTATCGGCGACACGCAGCATGGCGGTGGCCAGGAAGTCTCGATCTCGGGCCTGATCGGCGTCAACCTCGACGGCGGGCGCGGCAACGTGCTCGTCGGTGTCGAGCGGGCCAGCCGCGCCGAAGTCCTGATGCAGCAGCGCGACTGGCGTGTTGCAGACGCAGCAAACCCCAGTATCGGGGGCACGCAGGTGTTTCCCACAGAGACATGGTTCAGCGAGGCGCCCGGTTCGTTCGCCAATAACCCGTCGCAGGCGGCCGTTGATGCGATTTTCACTGATGTTCCGGGACAGGTCCCGACCAATTCGCGGTTCTACGTCAACCGCACGAACGACGGCTCGGGCAGGGTGTTCACGGGTCTGAACCAGGGCTCGACCGGCGTTGCCGGCTCGTACCGCTACGAGGGGCCGTTCAACGTCGGCAACTACGGCGAATTTTCGGGGCTGC
>DATCZB010000307.1:0-12486 GCA_036526155.1 Gammaproteobacteria bacterium | reverse complement strand
GCGATCGTATCGGGGTCAGGTGGTGAGTCACGCGGGGTCTCATCGTTGAATCCCCAGAGCTCGACGAGTGTGCCAACGCCCGGATCGAATGCGCCGTCTGTCGCGTGAGTGATATCGAGCGCCGTTTCCAGCAATGCGCCGAGCGCATCAGTCACCTCGAGGCTCAGGCCATCGGTCAGGGCGCGATTCAGGTCCGCGAGCTCGCCTTCGCCCCAGGCGTAGTAGTCGACCTCGAATTCCCGAAGCTCGGCTTCGATCTCGGTGATCAGGTCCGGGTAGCGCTCCCGCGCGCTTGCAGGCAGGCTGATGTCGACCCAGGTCGCCATGACGAACAGCCGCTCGGTCATGAGCGCATCCTCGGCCGGGCGGCAGCCCGTCAGGATTAGAGTCGTAAGTGCGAGACCGACAAGGCCGCGCATGTCAGTCTTCCAGATGGGTTTCGATTGCGCGCATCAACTCGTCGGCGATGCTGATCCCGAACTGGGCGTCGATCTCGCGGATGCCGGTCGGGCTCGTGACATTGATTTCGGTCAGGTAGTCGCCGATGACGTCGAGTCCGGCAAACAGAACGCCGCGGGCTGCAAGGCTCGGCCCGACCTGGCCCGCGATCCAGCGGTCTCGTTCCGACAGCTCCTGCGCTACGCCTGCCGCGCCCATGACCAGGTTGCCGCGGCTCTCGCCCGGCGCAGGAATTCGTGCGAGCGCATAGTCGATCGGCTTGCCGTCGATCAGCAGGATGCGCTTGTCGCCCGCGGTGATCTCGGGAATATACCGCTGGCAGAGCGTGTAGCGGCTCTCGTAATCGGTCAGCATCTCGATGACGACATTCGTGTTCAGGTCGCCTTCCTCGACGACGAAGATCGAGCGACCGCCCATGCCGTCGAGCGGTTTGAAGACGACCTTGCCGTGCTCCGCCAGAAACTCACGCAGCGCGTCTGCGGATCGCGTGATCAGGCTATCCGGCGTGCACTGCGGAAACCACGCTGTGTACACCTTTTCATTGATCTCGCGAAGACTCGACGGCGAGTTGACGACGAGCAGCCCCTGCTTTTCCGCAAGCTCGAGTATGTAGGTCGTGTAAATAAACTCCATGTCGAACGGGGGATCCTTGCGCATCAGGAGCACTTCCAGTGATTCGAGCGGACCGGCCCAGGGCTCGCCCATCTCGAACCAGGCATCGAGCGACCGGTTCACCGTCACGCGATGCCCGCGACCTCGAGGATGCCCGTCGGCGACCAGGAGATCCTGCTGCTCGAAATAGACGACTTCGAAGCCGTGCTCCTGCGCCGCTAGCAACATCGCGAGCGTGGAGTCCTTCTTTGGATTGATTTCAGCAATGGGGTCCATAACGACCCCCAGCTGGCGTGCAGATGCGCTCATTTCTTGCCTTTCAGGATGCGAAACCAGTCGATGGAAGGGCCCTTACTTATATGCTAAAACGACCTCTCAGTGGGGACAATCGCGGGCTTTTGCGGCCCGGGACACAGGTTGTCGGGGAGGTTTACGTGTCAGTGAATAACGCGGTAAGCGTTGATAAGGGGCTAAATGGCCTCAAAGTGCTTGTTGTCGACGACAGCAAGACGATTCGGCGGACGGCAGAGTCACTGTTGGCCAAGGAGGGCTGCGAGGTCTTTACTGCGGTCGACGGGTTCGATGCGCTGGCGAAGATCGCGGACCACAAGCCGGATCTTATCTTTGTCGACATCATGATGCCGCGGCTCGACGGCTACCAGACCTGTTCCCTGATCAAGCACAACAAGATGTTCAAGGAGACTCCGGTGATCATGCTCTCGAGTAAGGACGGATTGTTCGATCGGGCACGCGGTCGGCTCGTCGGCTCCGAGCAATATCTGACCAAGCCATTCACGAAGGACGAGCTCCTGGGTGCTATTGCGAGTCACATCACTCGCTGATCGAGAGAACGAGGCGAACCCATGTCACTGATAATGATCGTTGACGACTCGCCGACTGAAGTGCACGTTATGAAGACGGCGCTCGAGAAGCACGGTTTTCAGACGATGTCGGCAGCTGACGGGTCGGAATGTCTTTCGCTCGTGCAGGAGGTCAAGCCGGACCTGATCTTCATGGACGTCGTTATGCCGGGCCTGAACGGATTTCAGGCGACGCGAACGCTGAGTCGGGACCCGAAGACGAAAGCGATTCCCGTTGTCATGGTCACGACCAAGGACCAGGAGAGCGACCGGGTCTGGGGCATGCGCCAGGGCGCGGTAGACTATCTCGTCAAGCCCGTCGATGGCGCGGATCTCGTTGCGAAAGCCAACGAGTTCCTCAGGGAGTCCGGGGATCCGGAAGCTTGAGTCTCAGAGAATTTATCAGTGACCCGTTCGTGCTGCTGCTCGAGATCGAGCGGCGAGCCAAGGCTGCGATCGCAAGCCGGCAGGGTGATGACGCGTCGACGGAGGAATGGATCGGTGTTGCCTTTCGCCTGGCGTCGGAGCAGTTTGTCGCCGCCCGAGCCGACGTTCGCGAGGTGTTGCCGGTGCCGGATCAGATCACGCGCATACCCGGTGCAAAGCCCTGGCTTCGCGGTATAGCAAACGTTCGCGGTCAGCTGCTGACGATTGTCGACCTCAAGGCTTTCCTGGGTGCGGGGTCGATGCAGGCGGATCGAAAGGCGCGAATGCTCGTGCTGTCGAGCCGCGAGGTGCCGAGCGCGATCATCGTCGACGAAGTGCTCGGATTCAGGCGGTTCGATCCGAATGATTTCAATGATTCACTGCCGCAGCTGGAAATCCGCTGCGAGCATTATCTGGGTGGGCAGTATCTCAGCGACGGCGAGAACTATCCCCTGTTCAATCTCTGGCGTTTGCTCGAGGATCCGGGTTTCCTCAATGCGGGTCAGCTCAAGACGGGATGACGAATGCTTAAGGCCAGCCCCTGGATAAGACTGCTGCCCCTGTTCGGCGCCGGCGCTATCGTCGTGCTCGCGGTCACGGCTGGCTTGCTGTGGTTTGTCGGCAGCGGCAGCGAGGTCGCCGCCGACTTCATCGACGCGCTGGGAACGGGGATATTCGGCCGTCTGCCGCTGTTGCTCTCGGTTCTCGCGCTGGTCCTGGTCGTGCTGATGATGGTGGCTTATTACGCTGCTCGCGATTATCGGCGGGCTGCGGAGCTGCAGGCCGAGCAGAGTGCCCGCGACCAGCAGGCGATTCTGACCCTGCTCGACGAGCTTCAGTCGCTGGCCGACGGCGACCTGACCGCTCAGGCCACCGTAACGGAGGATATTACCGGCGCGATCGCGGATTCGATCAACTACGCTATCGATGCGCTCAGGGAGCTCGTGGCTACGGTCAACGACTCGTCGATTCTCGTCGACAGTGCGGCCAAGCAGACGGAAGCGACCTCCAAGGAGCTGCTGCGAACCTCCGAGACGCAGGCCAAGCAGGCGGCGGCCGCGTCCGACTCGGTCGGCACGATGGCGGCTTCGATCCAGGAAATCTCGAACAACGCCGAGCAGTGCGCGGATGTCGCGCGGCACGCGGTGGATATCGCCCACAAGGGCGGCGACGCCGTGCGCAGGACGATCGCCGGTATGAATACGATCCGGGAAACGATCCAGGACACGTCGAAGCGGATCAAGCGGCTCGGTGAGAGCTCGCAGGAGATCGGCAATATCGTCGAGCTGATCGAGGAGATTTCTGAGCAAACCAATATTCTGGCGCTCAACGCCTCGATCGAGGCATCCAGGGCCGGCGAGGCGAGCCGAGGTTTCGCGGTCGTTGCGGATGAGGTCCAGAAGCTCGCGGAACGGTCAACCACGGCCACGAGAAAGATCGAGGTGCTCGTTTCGACAATACAGTCGGATACCAACGAGGCCGTGGTATCGATGGAGCGCAGCACGACCGACGTCGTCGGCGGGGCGTTGCTGGCCGAGAATGCAGGCGCCGCGCTCGATGAGATAGAGAAGGTGTCGCATCAGATGGCGAGCCTGATTCAGAGCATTTCCGACACCGGCCGCCATCAGAGCCGCCTCGCGGCAGCGATCAACAAGAACATGCAGGTCCTGAGCGAGATCAGTGCCAAGACGACCAAGTCGACGGCCGCGACATCCGTATCGATCAGCAAGCTGTCGAAGCTCGCGTCGCAATTGCGGCAATCGGTTCGTGGCTTCCGCCTGCCCGAGGAGTTTGGCAAGGCCAAAATTCTGAGCGATGCCCAGGTCGATGAGAAACTCTCGAACCGTCATGAATCCCGCGCGACGCAGGCGCCAAAGCCGCCAGGGGCTCCGCCGGCCGAGAAGCGTCGCGTTTCAGGGTGAGCACAGTCCTGGTCACGATTACGCTAGACTGAACCAACGACATGCAAGAGCTTGCCGGCCAATCTCTCGAACTCGTAAGTCGTGAGCTCACCCAGACGCTCGAGACGGCGCGGGGTGAGATCGAAGACTACGTTGACGGGCAGTCCGATTCGGAGGCGCTCGTGCGAGCGGCAAGCCTGCTGCATCTGGCGTCGGGCGCGCTGAAGATTGTCGAAATTCACGGTGCCGCGCTCCTGGCCGAGGAAATGGAGCAGACTTGTCTGGCCGTCCACGAGGGGGATGACGAAACCAACGCCGAGCAGGCCGCCGAAGCGCTGACGGCCGCGATGGTCCAGCTTCCGGCCTATCTCGATCGGCTGATAGGTGGCGGATCCGACGTCGCTCTCGTTTTGTTGCCGCTGCTCAACGATCTCCGGACATCTCGAAATCGTCCGATGCTGTCAGAGGGCACGATGCTCCTGCTGAACTCGGGCCCTTTCGAAAGGTTTCGGGCGCAGCAGGGCGATGAGCCGGTCCCTGAATACGGCACGGAGGTATCTGAACTCGCCCAGCGGCTGAGGCCGAAGTTTCAGTCGGCGCTGCTTGGCTGGATTCGCGGTGGGGACCCCGCCGGACACCTCGGCGCTCTCATCCAGGTCTGCGACGCGCTCCAGGCGCAGGCTCAGTCCGAGCCCGTCCGCCAACTCTGGGCAGTGACGGCCGGCGTGCTCGTGGCACTGAGGTTCGGCGACTACGAGTCATCCATAGCGATCAAGCGGCTGCTGGGCCAGGTTGATCGCCAGCTGAAATTGCTGGTCGATAGTGGCGAGCAATCCGTAGTCAGTGCGCCGCCGGTCGAGCTCATGAATTCGCTGCTGTACTACGTTGCCCGTGCCACGACCGACGATGAACGCCTGAAAAATCTGAAGCAGACTTTCGACGTCGAGAATGCAATACCCGACGCCGAAGAAATCGAGCAGGCGCGTGAGGACCTGGCTGGCCCCAGCGCGAACCTCATGCTGACGGTTGCCGAGGCCATCAAGGAGGATCTCGGTCAGGTCAAGGACGTGCTGGATATCTTTGTTCGGACTGGCATGGACAGTGTCGCCGAGCTGAAGCCTCAGCTCGAAATGCTGCAGAAGATTGCCGACACGCTCGGTGTGCTCGGTCTCGAGACCCCGCGCGAAATAATTCGGGCCAAGGCTGAGGAGCTCTCTGAAGTCGTGGCCGCCGATTCGGTCGAAGACACTTCGGCGCTCGAGAGCATCGCGATGGCGCTGCTCGATGTCGAGGACATGCTCGACCGGGAGCTCGTGGGAACGACGTCTAAGGAGCACGCGGACGCGGCGGACGGCGACGACGAAGAGTACGAGTCGACCCAGTATCGCCATGTCACCGCCGCCGTGATGCGCGAATGCATCGTGAATCTGGCCAGGGTCAAGGAGATCGTCGTCAAGGTCATCGACGATCCGACGTCGCTCAAGGCGCTCGATCAGGTCGAGTCGCAAATGCGCGGCATCGTCGCCGGGCTCCTGATGCTCAACAAGAATCGTGCCGTCAACGTGATTGAACGAATCGGGCGGACCATCACGACCCGGCTCGCACCGGCGGGCGACTCGCTGAAGCCCGAGCTGCTGGAGCGTCTCGCAGATGCGATGGTCAGCATCGAGTATTACATGGAGACAGTGGCGCTCGGCCGAACCGATCCGTTTTACATGCTCGACAACGCCAACCGCTGTCTCGATGTGCTTGACCGCCTGCCCGCGCGCGCCCCCGAGTTGCCGGCCGAGCCCGAGGCAGTCGGCGAGCCGGAGCAGCTGGCCGCGAACGAAGCGGATGCGGCGCCCTTTGCCGGCAAGCCCGGTCGTGCGGAAGGCCTTGCGGTGATGGCGGTGGACGAGGATCGCTCCAAGCCCGAGCTCGTCGAGATCTTCATTGAGGAAGCCAGGGAAGAGGTCGAGCATATTCAGGAATCGCTGCCGCGCTGGCTCGAGCAAATCGAGGACGCCGAAAGCCTGATCGGGGTCCGCCGCTCTTTCCACACGCTCAAGGGCAGCGGGCGGATGGTCGGTGCCGAGCTCATCGGCGAATTCGCCTGGAGCATAGAAAACCTTCTCAACAAGGTCATCAACAAGACGCTCGACGCGACGCCCCCGATTCTCGAATTCGTCAGTGAGGCGGCCGCAGTGCTGCCGAGCCTGGTCGAGCAGCTCGAGGTCGGAATCGCACCGGAGGCCGACGTCGGTGCGCTGATCGCGCGTGCCAAGGCACTGGCCGAGGGCACGCCCTACGCAGAGGAGGCAGAGGCCACAGCGGCGAGCGAGGTCGATCGGGGCGGGATGGATCCCGTGCTCACCAATATCTTCGTCAAGGAGGTCAGGGAGCACCTGGCGTCGGTACGGGAGTTTGCCGAGCGCAGCGCCGGGGCCGAAGATCCGGCCGCAATCTCCGAAGTGTTGCACCGCGCCTGCCATACCCTGGCCGGGAGCGCGCGCATGGCGAGTTGCCCTGAGGCCACGATGCTCGTCGAGCCGGTCGATCGGGTTGTCAGCCAGGGGTTCGAGGCCGGCGATAGCCTGACCGCCGAATCGGTCGCGACGCTCTTGCTGTTCGCGGATGAGCTGGAGCGGCTTTGCTCGGTGCTCGAGGTCGAGCAGCAATTTACTCCTGATTCCGACGTGGTCGACGCCGTCGGGCGGCTGGAGCTCGCTGCGCGGCCGGAGCTCACCGACAAGGTGCCATCACTTCCGGACGGCGCCGATGCCGGGCTTGCTATCGACGCTCCGGTTCCGCTGCATGCCGCGGCACCTGACTACGATCCCGAGATCGCGGGCATATTCTGTGAGGAGGCGGCAGAGCTGCTCGATCAGGCCGAGACCGAGCTGCAAGCGATCCGGGAGTCGAAAAACTCTGATACCGCAATCGCAGAGCTCAAGCGCGTGCTGCACACGCTCAAAGGGGGTGCGAGGCTCGCCGGGATCAAGGCGATGGGCGACTTGAGCCATGCGCTCGAGACGATGCTGCCGCAGCTCGCCGGTGCTGCGCCTGACGGGGACGGGATGCGGCTCGCGCAGCAGGCGCTGGATCGCCTGCATCAGCTGCGCGACGCTGTCGACGGCGGGCAACCGGCGCCGCTTGCCGAAGAGCTCGTGGTCGCGCTGGAGCGATTTGGCGGGGCGCGTTTCACTCCGGACGATACGTTATCGCTGCCGTCAGCTGCGCCTTCCGAGCCCATCGTGACGGAAGTGGTCGTGCCCGAGCCTGACACCACAGCGCCCGAGACCGAAGCGGTCGCGGCCGAGTCTGTCGTGCCGTTCGGCGAGGCAGAGATCAAGGCGCCGGCCGAGGTCGCCGCTTTGCCCGACACGAAGCCTGCGATGGAGCCGGCCGAACCTGCGCCGGCGCCGCCGCGGGCAGAACGCGTGGAGACCGCCCGGGTCGACGCCGCGCTGCTCGACGAGCTGTTGAACGAGGCCGGCGAGATCAGCATTTTTCAGTCTCGACTCAACCAGCAGGTTCATTCCATCGAGTTTCACCTCGGCGAGCTCGGTCAGACCGTGACCCGGCTGCGCGAGCAGCTCAGGAGCCTGGAGGCAGAGACCGAGGCGCAAATCCTGCATCGGCATCATGGCGAATCGGATGGCGACGATGAGTTCGACCCGCTGGAGCTGGACCGATACTCGACCATTCAGCAGCTGTCGCGTGCGCTCGCCGAGACCTCGAACGACGTCGCCAGCATCAACGAGCTATTGCACGGCCTGACGTCCGAGGCCGATACGCTGTTGACGCAGCAGTCTCGCGTGACGACCGAGCTTCAGGACGGTCTCATGCAGACTCGCATGGTTCCGTTCGACAGGCAGGCATCGCGGCTCTCGCGCATCGTCAGGCAGACGGCCGAAGAGAAGGGCAAGCTCGTCGACCTGTCTCTCGAGGGTGCCGAGAATCTCCTCGACCGTCAGATACTCGAAGCCATCGTGCCCTCTCTGGAACACTTGCTGCGTAACGCAGTCGTGCACGGTATCGAGTCCGTTGAGGCACGAACGGCCGCGGGCAAGCCGGAAAAGGGAACGGTCAGCCTGGCCGTGAAACGTGAGGGGTCCGAGGTTCTGATCGAGGTCGCCGATGACGGCGCCGGCCTAGATACACGAGCGATCCTGCGCAAGGCGACGGAAAAAGGTTTGCTCCAGGCAGGCGAGACACCGGCCGACGACGACATCGTCGAGCTGATATTGCTGCCTGGATTTTCGACGGCCGACGAGCTGACCCAGTCTGCCGGCCGCGGCGTTGGAATGGATGTCGTCGACAACGACGTCAAGCGCCTCGGCGGGTCGCTGCGAATCACCACCGAGGCCGGGCGCGGGACCCAGTTCCTGCTTCGCCTGCCGTACACACTCGCGATCACGCACGCGCTGATCGTGAATGTGGGCGAGGAAACCTTCGCGCTCCCGCTGCCGACGATCGAGGGTATCGCGCGTGTCCGTCGCGAAGAGCTGCTGGACATCCTGACCCAGGACGACCCGAGGCTCGCTCACGGTGACGGCAGCTACCGGGTTCAGCATCTGGGGAGCCTCGTCGGCGGGGCACCTTCACCCTTGCCTGAGGACGAGGGCGCCGTCTCGCTCGTTCTCGTGCGCGCCGGCGAGAATTCTGCCGCTTTGCTGACCGACACGCTCGAAGGCAGCCGCGAGATCATCGTCAAGACGCTCGGGCCGCATGTTGCAAGCGTCGACGGTGTCACCGGCGCGACGATCCTGGGTGACGGCCGCGTTGTCGTAATTCTCGATCCGGGCACGCTCGTTCGGGCTCAGCCTGCGGAGCAAAGGCCGGCACCGGCCGAGCCGGTCGCGGTGCCGGAGACTGCAGAGCTGACCGGCCTCGTCGTCGACGATTCGATCACGATGCGGCGCGTGACCCAGCGCCTGCTGGAGCGTCGGGGCGTGCATGTGCACACGGCCCGCGACGGCCTCGACGCGATCGACGTGCTGCGCGAGCATGACCCGGACTTCATCGTTCTCGATATCGAGATGCCGCGCATGGACGGCTATCAGTTTGCGACCCACGTCCGCAACGATCCGAGACACAAGGACTTGCCGATCATCATGGTGACCTCACGATCGGGAGAGAAGCACCGTGCGCGGGCGATCGAAATCGGCGTCAACGACTATCTGAGCAAGCCCTATCAGGAAACGGATTTGATCAAGTCCATCGAGTCGCTGGTCGGGAGACCCCTGTGAATACGCCGAACGAGCTCTACAGCCTCCTGATTCCGCTGCGCGATGCGCGGATTCTCGTGCCCCGAATGTGCGTCGCCGAGGTGATCACATTCGCCGAGACCGAGAAGCGCGATGACGACAATGCGCCTGACTGGCTCCTGGGATCGATCGACTGGGACGGGCGCCGCGTTCCCGTCGTCACCCTCGACGACGCGAAGGCAGAGAAGGACCTGGAGCCGGGACGGAAGGGATCCCGGTCACGGATCGTGATTTTCAATGCCATCGGCGGCAAGCTGAAGACGGGGTTTTTCGGCATTCTGACCCAGGGGTTTCCGCAACTCGTGCGCGTCAATCGGGACGTGCTGACGATCGACGAAGCGGAGCCGCTACCCGAGGGTCAGCCGATACTCTGCCGCGTCCAGATGATCCATGAGTTTCCGCTGATACCGGATCTCGAGACGATCGAGCAGCGCCTCGTCGACCTGCAGTCCGCTGCCTGAATCTCGGCGCCTCAGAGCGCTCGAATCAACGCAGATCGCCCGTCACCAGCTGCGCGCCGCTCAGTGCCGCGATCACAGCCGTTTCGGCTCGGAGCGTTCGCGGCCCCAGCGAGCACGGCATGAACTTCATGCTCTCGAGCCATGCCGTTTCTGCCGGGCTGAAGCCTCCTTCGGGACCGATCGCGAGACAGACACATTCGGCGTCGATGCCATGGAGCGAATTGGCGGCACCGGGCTCGAACGCGACTCGGACACAATCTGACGGCAGTGCGGCACTCGCTTCGGCCAGAGAGTCGAATATCTCCAGGCCGGGAGGGCAGTGGCGGCCACTTTGCTCACATGCGCCCGCCGCGATGCGGCGCCAGTGCGCGAGTCGCTTCGGCCGGCGGTCCGGCTTCAGGCGCACGACGCTGAAATCGGTGTGCGTTGCGAGGATTGCGTGCGCACCGAGCTCGGTCGCCTTCTGCACGATCAGGTCCATCGCATCCGATTTGACGAGCGCCTGCAACAGATACACTCGTAAACGGGGCTCGGGAAGCGGGTCGAGTGCCCTGCCCAGGACGACTGCCGGGCGATCCCGCCTCAGCGATTCGATCGTCGCCAGGCGTTCACTGCCCCTGGCGTTGAAAACGATAATTTCGTCGCCCTCGCGACAGCGAAGCACGCGACCCAGATAATGCGCCTGTTCCTGGTCGAGGCCGAGGCGGCGCTCATCGAGCGGCGCGTCGACGAAGACGCGCCTTGGCGGTTTTCTGGATTCGGTCATGGCGAAGAAAACTGGATGATGGATTACTCTAGCAGCTTGAAACACGAACTCACCATCAACGCATCCACCGGCTGGCTACAGGCCATCGAGTGTGTGCCATCGCCCAATGCCGATGATCGGCCGGCGGGTTGCGAGCCGTCACTCATCGTGGTTCATGGCATCAGCCTGCCGCCCGGTGAGTTCGGAGGTCCCTGGATCGACCGGCTGTTTACCAACTCGCTGCCGCCGGAAGAGCACGACTATTTCGCCGAGATCGCGCACCTGCGAGTTTCCGCTCACGTGCTGATTCGGCGTGATGGCGAACTGCGCCAGTACGTGCCCTTCTGCGCGCGGGCCTGGCACTGCGGTGAATCGAGTCACTGCGGGCGCACGGCATGCAACGATTTCTCCATTGGTATCGAGCTCGAGGGGACGGACGACATCGCTTACATGGATGAGCAATACGAGCGACTTTCGGCTCTTGTTGTGAGTCTGCGTCGCACCTATGCTTCCCTGCGTGATGCGGACATCGTTGGACACGAGCATATCGCCCCGGGTCGCAAGACGGACCCGGGCCCGGCATTCGACTGGAGGCGCCTGCACACGGCTCTGGCGTCGTTCGAGGCCTGAGCGATGACGATTATCGCCCTTGCCCTTGGCCTGATTCTCGAGCATCTGGCGACGGCCGTGCTTCATCTCAGGGAACTGCGCTGGTTCGACCGCTACTACGACGCCGCGATTCGCTGGATCGGCGCGCGACCGCGATGGGCGATCTATCCCGGGGTGCTGCTCGTACTCGCCGTGCCGGCTCTGCCGGTATATCTGGTCAGTGTGAGCCTCAAGGGGGAGGCGATTCTCTGGGACCTGGCGTATCTGAGCTTCGCTGTTCTTATCGTCTTCTTTTGCCTCGGTCCGCGTGATCTCGGGAGCGAGGTCGACGAGTACTGTGAGGCGCGCGACAGTGGTGATGATGAGGCGGCGGAGCGCGTCCTGATCGAAATGGCGGAGGGCGGTAATCCTCGCGTCAGTGAAATCGAGGTCGTCGAGGACGCAATCTTTGCCCAGTCGAACAACCGGATTTTCGGGGTCATATTCTGGTTTGTCGTCCTCGGTCCCGTCGGCGCCTGGATTTTTCGTGTCAGCGACCTGATGCGCCGCCGGGTCGTGTTCCGGCACCAGCGCGGCGAGGAGAATGACGAAACCATCCTGATCGCGATCGAGGCGATTTACGGCATCCTCAAGTGGATTCCCGCCAGGCTTGCCATGCTCGGCTACGCGCTGTCCGGCAGCTTCGACGATGCGATGAACGCCTGGCGCGGGGAGCTGGCTGCTGAAGGCATCCCGATCGACGTGCGCAACGACATTCTCGTCGCCCGCGTCGGCAAAGCGGCCATGACGGGATATCTGGACGAGCCGGCAAATTCGAGTGCCGCCGCGCGCAACTCGATGCGCATCGTGCATCGCACCGTGTTTCTCTGGGTTATCGTGATCGCCCTGCTGACGATCTTCGGGCTCGCGCTCTAGTTTTTCTTTTGCCAGAGCGTTTCCTGGCCGCCATTTCGTCTGGCAAGGCAGCGTGCCATGACAAACAGCAAATCCGAGAGACGGTTCAGATAGCGCAAGATCTCCGGCCGGACCGAGTCCCGCTCCGCCAGTTCGACCGTGCGCCGCTCGGCGCGGCGACAAACGGTTCGCGCCAGGTGGCAGGCTGCGGCGGCCCGATCGCCTCCCGGCAACACAAATTCCTTGAGCGGTGGCAGATCAGCATTG
>DATCZB010000306.1:0-11901 GCA_036526155.1 Gammaproteobacteria bacterium | reverse complement strand
TCCGTTTAGCCCTTCGGCTTCTTCGCGCCGTACTTCGACCGGCCCTGCTTGCGGTCGCCGACACCGGCGCAATCCAGCGTGCCGCGCACCGTGTGGTAGCGCACACCCGGGAGGTCCTTGACGCGGCCACCGCGAATGAGCACGACCGAGTGCTCCTGCAGGTTGTGGCCCTCGCCGCCGATGTAGCTCGTCACTTCGAACCCGTTGGTCAGGCGCACACGGGCGACCTTGCGCATGGCCGAATTCGGCTTCTTCGGCGTCGTGGTATAGACACGCGTGCAGACGCCGCGCTTTTGCGGCGATGCCGCGAGCGCCGGCACGTTACTTTTGGCCCGCTTCGTCGAACGCGGCTTTCGCACCAGCTGATTGGTCGTCGCCATTTTGGCCGTATATTCCTTTGCGCGACCCAACCGGCCGCCCGAATAACTCAAACAAATAGCCCATCGCCACCCCGGCGAATGGGCTGTCCAGTGACCACCGGTCCGTTGACCTGCAGTCCGAAATTGACGGACGGATCACCCGTCCGCAAAAGAGCGGCCAGAGTCTAGGGTCGTGGCCCGGCGACGTCAACCGTCGCCGCTCACTCCTGCTCTGCCGGCACCGTGCCGTCGCCCTCGGCGTCTGTCGACGCCTCGGGCTCCGCGCCCGCCGCCTCATCCGCCGCTTCGGCCGCTGCCGCGGCCTGAGACGCTTCGAGCTCCTTGAGCTCGGCCGACAGGATGTCCTCCTGGGTCTGTCGCCGCTCCTCATGATAGGCGAAGCCCGTGCCGGCCGGAATCAGGCGGCCGACAATGACATTTTCCTTGAGGCCGCGCAGATCGTCACGCATGCCGCGGACTGCTGCTTCGGTCAGGACACGAGTCGTCTCCTGGAACGAAGCCGCCGAGATGAATGACTCCGTAGCCAGCGAAGCCTTTGTTATTCCGAGCAAAACCGGATCGAACTGCGCCGGAGTGCCGCCATCGGCCTCAATCTCGGCGTTGATCTCGAGCACCCGGGCCCGGTCGATCTGCTCGCCGCGAACCAGCTTCGAATCACCGGGATCGGTGATCTCAGCCTTACGCAGCATCTGCCGGACAATGACCTCGATGTGCTTGTCGTTGATCTTGACGCCCTGGAGGCGATAGACGTCCTGAATCTCGCGCACGAGATAATCGGCCAGCGCGGTCACACCCTGCAGCCGCAGGATATCGTGCGGATTCGGCTCGCCATCGGCGATGATCTCACCACGCTGAACGGTTTCACCCTCGAAAACGTTGAGATGGCGCCACTTAGGAATCAGCTCCTCGTGCTGCTCGCCGTCGGAATCGGTAGTCACCAGTCGGCGCTTGCCCTTGGTCTCCTTGCCGAAGCTGACCGTCCCCGTGAACTCGGCCATGATTGCCGAGTCCTTGGGCCGCCGGGCCTCGAACAGGTCGGCTACGCGCGGCAGACCACCCGTGATATCGCGAGTCTTGGAAGACTCATGCGGCAGACGGGCGATGACGTCGCCGACCTTTACCACGGCGCCGCTGTCCATGCTTATGATCGCGCCGGAGGGCAGGGCGTAAGCGGCCGGAATGTCCGTATTCGGGAACGTGATTGCGTCACCATCCTTGGTCACCAGCCGCGCCGTCGGGCGATACTGGCTCGACCCTCGCTGCGCGGCATCGAGCACGACGATGCTCGTCAGTCCCGTGATCTCGTCGACCTGCGACGTAACTGTCACGCCGTCGATGAAGTCCTCGAACACCAGGATACCGCCAACCTCGGTGACGACCGGATGCGTGTGCGGATCCCAGCTCGCAACGAGCTGCCCGCCCTCGACGGCATCGCCGTCGCCGGCACCCAGCGTCGCACCGTAGGGGACCTTGTATCGCTCCCGCTCGCGACCGAACTCGTCGATCACTGCGAGCTCGCCTGAGCGCGACGTCGTGATCAACCTGCCGGTTGCCTCCTGCTGCACCGTCTTCACATTGATGAACCGGATCGTTCCGGCGCTCTTGACCTCGATGCTGTCGATCGCAGCCGACCGCGACGCCGCACCACCGATGTGGAAGGTCCGCATCGTGAGCTGCGTGCCGGGCTCGCCAATCGACTGAGCCGCAATAACCCCGACGGATTCGCCGCGATTGACGCGGTCGCCACGCGCGAGATCGCGACCGTAGCACTGCGAGCAGACGCCATAGCGAGTGCGGCAGGTAATCGGTGAGCGAACCAGAACCTGGTCGATGGAGTACTTCTCGAGCATGCGCACGGCCTGCTCGTCGAGCAGGGCGCCGGCCTCGATGACGACCTCGGAAGATCCCGGCGGTGTGACATCCTCGCCGACGACCCGGCCGAGAACCCGCTCGCGCAGCGGCTCGACAATGTCACCGCCTTCGACGAGGGGCGTCATCAGCAAGCCGAGTTCGGTGCCGCAGTCCGCCTCGGTAACGACGAGATCCTGGGCCACATCGACCAGGCGCCGGGTCAGATACCCCGAGTTGGCCGTCTTCAGAGCCGTGTCGGCCAGACCCTTGCGTGCGCCGTGCGTCGAAATGAAGTACTGGAGGACGTCGAGCCCCTCACGGAAATTAGCGGTGATCGGGGTCTCGATGATCGAGCCGTCGGGCTTGGCCATCAGGCCGCGCATTCCGGCCAGCTGCCGAATCTGCGCCGCCGAGCCTCGGGCACCGGAGTCGGCCATCATGTAGATCGAGTTGAACGACTCCTGCTTGACCTCCTGGCCATCGGCAGTCGTCACCGTGTCGACGCCGAGCTTCTCCATCATGGCCTTGGCCACCTGGTCATTGGTACGCGACCAGATATCGACGACCTTGTTATAGCGCTCGCCGTCGGTTACCAGACCGGCTGCGTACTGGTCCTGAATGTCCTTGACCTCGTCCTCGGCCAATTCCAGGATCGCGGACTTTTGCTCCGGAACGACCATGTCGTCAACGCCGAAAGAAAATCCTGCCTTGGTCGCGTAGTTGAAGCCCGTGTACATGAGCTGGTCGGCGAAGACGACCGTCTCCTTGAGACCGAGCTCGCGATAGCAGGCATTGATCAGGCCGGAAATGGCCCGCTTGTTCATCGTCTTGTTGATGTGCTCGAACGACAGGCCGTTCGGGAGAATCTCCGACAGCAGCGCGCGGCCCACTGTCGTGTCGACGAGCCGCGGAGCGGTTTCGCCATCCTCCGACGTCGTGACCCGAACCTTGACCTTGGCCTGGAGATCGACGGTGCCGGCCTCGTATGCGCGATGCACTTCGTCGAGCCCGGCAAACACCATGCCTTCGCCCTGCGCGTTCAGGCGCTCGCGCGTCAGGTAGTAAATGCCGAGCACGACGTCCTGTGACGGCACGATGATCGGCTCGCCGTTGGCCGGCGACAGGATGTTGTTGCTCGACATCATCAGGGCGCGGGCCTCGAGCTGCGCCTCGATAGACAACGGCACGTGGACAGCCATCTGGTCGCCATCGAAATCGGCATTGAACGCCGTGCAGACGAGCGGATGGAGCTGGATGGCCTTGCCCTCGATCAGCACAGGCTCGAACGCCTGGATGCCGAGACGGTGCAGGGTGGGGGCCCGGTTCAGCATCACGGGATGCTCGCGGATCACCTCTTCCAGGATGTCCCAAACCTCGGGGCCTTCGCGCTCGACGAGCCGTTTGGCCGCCTTGATGGTCGTTGCCTCGCCGCGAAGCTGAAGCTTGGAGAAGATGAAAGGCTTGAACAGCTCCAGCGCCAGCTTCTTCGGCAAACCGCACTGATGCAGCTTCAGAGTCGGACCGACGACGATGACCGAGCGGCCCGAGTAGTCGACCCGCTTACCGAGCAGGTTCTGCCGGAAGCGCCCCTGCTTGCCTTTGATCATGTCGGCGAGCGACTTCAGCGGACGCTTGTTGGTGCCCGTGATGGCACGGCCGCGCCGGCCGTTGTCGAGCAATGCGTCGACCGATTCCTGAAGCATCCGCTTCTCGTTGCGCACGATGATATCGGGCGCATTCAGCTCGAGCAGGCGGCTCAGGCGATTGTTGCGGTTGATGACGCGACGATAGAGATCGTTGAGGTCCGAGGTGGCGAACCGGCCGCCGTCGAGCGGCACGAGCGGACGGAGATCCGGCGGCAGCACGGGCAGGACGGTCATGATCATCCACTCGGGCTTGTTCGACGAGTCGATGAACGACTCGAGCAGCTTGAGCCGCTTGGACAGGCGCTTGATCTTGGTCTCGGAATTGGTGCCTGCGATTTCCTCGCGGACCTTCGCGACCTCCGTGTCGAGATTCATGCTCATCAGCAGGTCACGAACAGCCTCGGCGCCCATGCGCGCATCGAACTCGTCGCCGTACTGCTCCATCGCCTCGAGATAAGACTCATCGGTAAGCAGCTGGCAACGCTCGAGCGGCGTCATGCCGGGATCGACGACGACGAATGCCTCGAAGTAGAGAATCCGCTCGATCTCGCGCAGCGTCATGTCGAGCATCAGGCCGATGCGCGACGGCAGCGACTTGAGGAACCAGATGTGCGCCACGGGGCTCGCAAGCTCGATGTGCCCCATGCGCTCCCGTCGGACCTTGGTCTGCGTGACCTCGACGCCACACTTTTCGCAGACGACGCCGCGGTGCTTGAGCCGCTTGTACTTGCCGCAGAGACACTCGTAGTCCTTGACCGGCCCGAAAATCTTGGCGCAGAAGAGCCCGTCGCGCTCTGGCTTGAAGGTTCGGTAATTGATCGTCTCGGGCTTCTTGACCTCACCGAACGACCATGAGCGGATCATTTCCGGCGATGCCAGGCCGATTCGAATCAAATCGAAGTCTTCGACCACGTTTTGCTGCTTGAATAATCTGAGCAGATCTTTCATCTATCTATCACCTATCGTGTATTCGCGTGCCTGACCCCTGACCGAATCGATCATCAAGCCTTGAGATCGAGATCGATGTTGATCCCGAGCGAACGAATTTCCTTGACCAGAACGTTGAACGACTCGGGCATGCCCGCCTGCATCTCGTGCGTGCCATCGACAATGTTCTTGTACATCTTGGTCCGACCCTGCACGTCGTCAGACTTGACGGTGAGCATTTCCTGCAGGGTGTACGACGCACCGTATGCCTCGAGTGCCCAGACCTCCATCTCGCCGAATCGCTGACCGCCGAACTGGGCCTTGCCGCCGAGCGGCTGCTGCGTGACGAGGCTGTAGGGACCCGTCGAGCGCGCATGCATCTTGTCGTCGACCAGGTGATTGAGCTTGAGCATGTACATGTAGCCGACGGTGACGGGTCGATCGAATTCCAGGCCCGTCCGTCCGTCGAACAGCGTCGCCTGACCAGTCGCCGGCAGGCCAGCGAGACCGAGCAGGTTCTTGATCTCGCCCTCAAGCGCACCGTCGAACACGGGTGTTGCGATCGGCACGCCATTCTTGAGGTTATCCGCCAGCTCGAGCACCTCGTCGTCGTTCAGCGAATCGAGATCGGCATTCTGGCCGCCGCTCTTGTTGTAGATCTCGTTGAGCAGCCCCCTGATCTTGCTCGTGGTCTCTTTCTCCTCGAGCATCGCACCGATCTTCTGGCCCAGACCTTTCGCCGCCCACCCGAGGTGCGTCTCGAGCACCTGGCCGACGTTCATTCGCGACGGCACACCCAGAGGATTGAGCACGATATCAACCGGCGTGCCGTCCTCCATGTATGGCATGTCCTCTACCGGAACGATGGTCGAGATCACGCCCTTGTTGCCGTGCCGCCCGGCCATCTTGTCGCCGGGCTGAATGCGACGCTTGACGGCAAGGTAGACCTTGACCATCTTCAGGACGCCGGGAGCGAGATCGTCACCAGCCGTGATCTTGTTCCTCTTCTCCTCGAATCGTCGCTCGAATTCCTCGCGCTGCTCACGCAACCTCTCGGCTGCGTTTTCCAGCTGCGCATTCGCCTCGTCATTCTTGACCCTGACGGCGAACCACTGGTCGCGCGGCAACTCTTCGAGATAGCCGCGGGTCACCTTGCTGCCGGCCTTGAGCCCGGCGGGCCCGCCGGCCGCGACCTTGTTGACCAGCAGCTTCTCGATCCGCTGATAGATGTCTTCCTCGAGGATACGCTGCTGATCGTCGAGATCCTTGCGCACGGCTTCGAGCTCCTGGCGCTCGATGGAGAGGGCTCTGCTGTCCTTCTCGACTCCGTCGCGCGTGAACACGCGCACATCGATCACCGTACCGTCCATACCGGGCGGAACGCGCAGAGAGGTGTCCTTAACGTCCGAAGCCTTCTCGCCGAAAATGGCGCGCAGCAGCTTTTCCTCGGGGGTCAGCTGAGTCTCGCCTTTCGGCGTGACCTTGCCGACGAGAATATCGCCGGCCTTGACCTCTGCACCGATGAACGCGATTCCCGATTCGTCGAGCTTGGTCAACGCCGCGTCGCCCACATTCGGAATGTCGCCGGACACTTCCTCGGGGCCGAGCTTGGTGTCGCGCGCGACACAGGCCAGCTCCTCGATGTGGATGGTCGTGAATCGGTCTTCCTCGACCACGCGCTCCGAGATGAGTATGGAATCCTCGAAGTTGTAGCCGTTCCAGGGCATGAACGCGACGAGGAGGTTCTGCCCCAGCGCCAGCTCGCCCATTGAGGTCGAGGGGCCGTCCGCGAGGACGTCGCCCTTTTCGATCTCGTCGCCCGCCTTGACGAGCGGTCGCTGGTTGATGCAGGTGTTCTGATTCGACCGCGTGTACTTGGTCAGGTTGTAGATGTCGACACCTGCCTCACCGGCCACGGCCTCCTCGTCCTTGACGCGGACCACGATGCGCGAGGCATCGACCGAATCGACCGTCCCGCCGCGACCCGCGACGACCGTAACGCCCGAGTCCACAGCCACGGCCCGCTCCATGCCGGTTCCTACCAGCGGCGTCTCGGTCCGTAGCGTGGGCACGGCCTGGCGCTGCATATTCGACCCCATGAGGGCGCGGTTTGCATCATCGTGCTCGAGGAACGGAATCAGCGACGCCGCAACCGAAACGATCTGCTTCGGCGAGACATCCATGTACTCGATACGATCGACCGGGAACAGCGCAAACTCGTTCTGATGCCGACAAGAGACGAGGTCGTCTACGAACGCACCCTTGCCGTCGAGATTGGCGTTGGCCTGCGCGATGACGAATTGCCCTTCCTCGATCGCCGACAGGTAATCGATCTGGTTCGTCACCTTGCCTTTCGAGACCTTGCGATACGGCGTCTCGAGGAAGCCGTACTCATTGGTTCGCGCATAAACGGCCAGAGAGTTGATGAGGCCGATATTCGGACCTTCCGGCGTCTCGATCGGACAGACCCGGCCGTAGTGGGTCGGATGAACGTCCCGAACCTCGAACCCGGCGCGCTCGCGCGTCAGGCCGCCCGGACCAAGCGCCGACACGCGCCGCTTGTGCGTCACCTCGGACAGCGGGTTGTTCTGGTCCATGAACTGGGACAGCTGACTCGAGCCAAAAAACTCCTTGACCGCCGCTGCCACGGGCTTCGCGTTGATCATTTCCTGCGGCATCAGGCCTTCGGACTCGGCCAGGGTCAACCGCTCCTTGACCGCCCGCTCGACCCTGACCAGGCCGATGCGGAACGCGTTCTCGGCCATCTCGCCGACCGAGCGGATGCGCCGGTTGCCGAGATGATCGATGTCATCGACCGAGCCGTTGCCGTTGCGAATGTCGATGAGCGTCCTCAGCACATCGATGATGTCCTGGTTGTCGAGCCGGCCCTCGCCAGTGATCGTGTCGCGCCCGACCCTGCGATTGAACTTCATCCTGCCGACCGCCGAGAGATCGTAGCGCTCGGCATTGAAAAACAGGTTCTGGAACAGGTTTTCGGCGGCCTCCTTGGTCGGCGGCTCGCCCGGTCGCATCATTCGGTAGATTTCGACCAGCGCCTCGAGCTTGGACGTCGTCGCGTCGATCCGGAGCGTGTTGGAGATGAAGGCTCCACGGTCCAGGTCGTTGACGTAGAGCGTCTCGATCTTCTTCACGCCGGCCTCTATGATCTGCTCCACGAGCTCGGCCGTCAGCTCCGTGTTGGCGGCTGCCAGCAGCTCGCCGCTGTCCTTGTCGACGATGTCGTGCGCCAGCACCTTGCCGGCCAGGAAGTCCACCGGGACGTCGAGCTGCTTGACCTTGGCTTTCTCGAGCTCGCGAACATGCCGCAGCGTGATCCGGCGGTCCTTCTCGACGATCACCTTGCGTCCGACCTTGACGTCGAACGAGGCGGTTTCGCCACGCAGCCGCTCCGGGATCAGCTGGAGCGTGATGCTCTTGCTCGAGAGGCTGAACTCGTTCTTGTCGAAGAAGAGGTCCAGGATCTCCTCGTTGGTGTACTCGAGCGCACGCAGCAGCACGCTGACGGGCAGCTTGCGGCGGCGGTCGATCCGGACGAACACGCAGTCCTTCGGATCGAACTCGAAATCGAGCCAGGATCCGCGATAGGGAATCACTCGAGCGGAAAACAGGAGCTTGCCGGAGGAGTGCGTCTTGCCCTTGTCGTGGTCGAAAAAGACGCCAGGCGAACGATGCAGCTGCGAGACGATAACTCTCTCGGTTCCGTTAATGACAAACGTTCCGTGCTCGGTCATCAGCGGCATTTCGCCGAGATAAACTTCCTGCTCGCGAATATCCTTCACGGTCTTTTTCGGCCCCGAGGCTTCCTTGTCGTAGATCACGAGCCGGACCAGCACCCGCAATGGCGCGGCGTAGGTCAGCCCCCGAAGCTGGCACTCCTTGACGTCGAACACCGGCGTCCCGAGACGGTAGGAAACGTATTCCAGCGCCGCGTTACCCGAGTAGCTGACGATCGGAAAAACGCTCTGGAACGCAGCATGCAGCCCCTGGTCGCCGCGCTCTGAAGACTCGATCCCATCCTGCAGAAACTGCTCATACGAACTGAGCTGAATCGACAGCAGGTAAGGCACGTCCAGAACGCCCGGAAGCTTGCCGAAGTTCTTTCGAATACGCTTTTTCTCGGTAAACGAATAAGCCATTGAGTACTACTCCGATAACTGCGCTGGGAGAGCCGGCGTCACTGCCGGCTCGACTGAGGCGAGTGCTGACTCGACCAGGGCGAGAGGGAACTCGACCAAGGCGAGCGTCACCCTCGCTCCCGCGATGCGATATTCAAGGATGGGCCTGCCACTCTCGCGCGGGCCCGCGCTGCGTGTTCGCCTGCGCGGCAAGTCACTTGACTTCGACTTGCGCGCCGGCTTCCTCGAGCTGCTTCTTGATTTCCTCTGCCTCTTCCTTCGGTGCGCCTTCCTTGATCGGACTGGGCGCACCCTCGACGAGATCCTTGGCCTCCTTGAGACCGAGACCCGTCACGGTGCGGACGACCTTGATGACCGCAACCTTGTTGGCGCCGAAAGACGTCAGCACGACGTCGAAGTCGGTCTTTTCCTCGGCGGCGGCTTCGGGTGCTGCGGCTCCGCCGCCAGCGGCCACCGCAACCGGCGCGGCTGCCGAAACGCCCCACTTCTCCTCGAGAGCCTTGACGAGCTCCACGACTTCCATCACGGGCTTCTCGCTGAGTGCCTCGATCAGTTCTTCATTACTAAGTGCCATTGATCAATTCTCCAAAATAAACGTTTTCGATTCCTGATTAGATATCGGTCAGTTGCGCCGCGATCCTACGCCGCCTGCTCGCCGCGCCGGGACAAGGTCCTGGCCAGCATTGCGGCAGGCTCCGCCAGCGTGCGCGCCAGTTGCGACATCGGCGCCATCAGCGTTCCGAGCAGCGCGCCCCTGGCTTCGTCGAGCGTCGGCAGCGCCGCCACCCGATCCAGGTCTGCCGCAGAGTAAAGCGACCCTCCGAGCGCCAGGGCAACAGTCTTCAGATTCTCGTGATCCTTGGCGAACCCCTTGATGACCCTGGCTGCTGCGCCGGGATCCTCACGAGAAAACGCCAGGATCAGCGGACCGCTGAGACTCGGCTGAAGGCACTCGAACTCCGTGCCCTCGACGGCGCGCTTGGCAAGGGTGTTCTTGACAACCTTGATATAGACGTCCGCCTTGCGAGCCTCGACTCGCAGCTCGGTCATCTCGCCGACCGTGAGCCCGCGATACTCCGCGGCGACGGCCGAAAGCGCGGTAGCCGCGACCTGACTGACCTCATCCACTAGTTCTCGCTTCGCTTCGATACTGAGTGGCATCTCACCTCCTGGTTAAGGCGTCACACTCCGCCGGCCCGTAGCAGACCCGCGGTCCTGTTTGACAGTGCGCCTCACCCGATTGACCGGAGTCAGGTAACACCATCTGCGCAGGCGGCTTAAGCCATTACCCCCGGCGGGAAAAGCCCACGGGGACCTGCGGTCTTCGATGTCGGCCGATCACTTCGGTGGCGCTGCCACCGACGCGAACGACCTCGAATATTTGCTGCTTAACCGCCAGCCGCGGCGACCGTTGCCCGGTCGATCTGCAAACCGGGACCCATCGTCGTCGAAATGCAAACCTTCTTCATGTAGACCCCTTTGGCCGATGCAGGTTTCGCCTTATCGAGGTCTGCGAGCAGCGCCGCGAGGTTTTCACGTAGCGCATCGGGCTCGAAGCTCACATTGCCAATCTGGCAATGCACCGTGCCGGCACGATCGGTGCGGTATCGCACCTGGCCAGCCTTGGCATTCCTGACGGCACCCGCGACGTCGGGGCTGACCGTACCGACCTTGGGATTCGGCATCAATCCACGCGGACCGAGGATCTGACCGAGCTTGCCGACGACTCGCATGGCATCCGGACTCGCGATGACGACGTCGAAATCTAGCTCGCCGCCCTGAATTCTCTCGGCCAGATCGTCCATGCCGACGATGTCGGCGCCGGCCTCTTTTGCCGCATCGGCATTTTCGCCCTGGGCGAACACCGCGACCCGGACGCTCTTGCCCGTGCCGTGCGGCAGCACGGTCGACCCGCGAACGACCTGGTCCGACTTCTTCGGGTCGACGCCGAGATTGACCGCCACGTCGACCGACTCGGAAAACTTCGCGCTGGCGACGTCCTTGAGCAGCTGAAACGCTTCGTCAGCCGCGTACAACTTGTCCTTGTCTACCGCCTCGCGCTGCTTCTGCCTGGCCTTGCTGAGCTTCGCCATAATTAAAGACCCTCCACCTCAAGGCCCATGCTGCGCGCACTGCCGGCTATGATCTTGACGGCCGCGTTCAGGTCGGCCGCATTCAGGTCGGGCTCCTTGATCTTCGCGATTTCCTCGAGCTGAGCACGCGTTACCTTGCCGACCTTCTTCGAGTTCGGCATTCCGCTGCCCTTCTGGATGCCGGCGGCCTTGCGCAGCAAAATCGAAGCCGGCGGCGTCTTGGTGATAAATGTGAAACTGCGGTCGCTGTACACCGTGATCACGACGGGAATGGGCATGCCCTGCTCCATACCCTGGGTCTGGGCGTTGAATGCCTTGCAGAACTCCATGATATTGACGCCGTGCTGGCCGAGCGCCGGACCCACGGGCGGGCTCGGATTGGCCTGACCGGCCGGCACCTGCAGCTTGATGTATGTTTCGATCTTTCTTGCCATTGCTCTACCTGGTGCCTACGCCTTCTCTACCTGCCCGAAATCCAGGTCGACCGGAGTCGGGCGGCCAAGGATCTGCACCGCGACCCTGACCTTGCTCTTTTCGTAATTGACCTGCTCGACGACGCCGTTGAAGTCGTTGAACGGTCCCTCGATGACGCGAACGACCTCGCCCGGCTCGAACAGAACCTTTGGCCTCGGCTTATCAACGCCTTCCTGAACTCGATTCAGAATCGCGTCGGCCTCGAGGTCGGTGATCGGCGCCGGCCGGTCGCTCGAGCCGCCGATGAAGCCGAGCACCTTCGGTACTTCCTTGACGAGATGCCAGGTCTCGTCGTCCATTTCCATCTTGACGAGCACGTAGCCGGGGAAAAACTTGCGTTCACTCCGGATCCGCTGCCCGTCGCGCATCTCGA
>DATCZB010000305.1:0-5369 GCA_036526155.1 Gammaproteobacteria bacterium | reverse complement strand
TCGCGAGCGGATCGAGAGTCCCGGTGTGACCTGCCTTGCTGGCCTGATACAAACGCTTGGTCCTCTGCAGGACCTGGTTCGATGTATATCCTTCTGGCTTGTCAACCAGAAGGATCCCGGCCAGCGGCCGGGTGGGTCGCTTTGCGCGGACCTGCATGACTCAGGAGTCCACCGGTTCCTGGTCGCTGTCGCCCGCCCTTGTCTCGTCGATCAGCTGCGATATTCGCAGCCCCTCGCGCGCGCTCGAATCCACCTCGAACCTGAGCTCGGGCACGCGTCGCAGACGCACAGCCTTGCCGACCCGACTGCGCATGAAGGCGGACGCCCGCTCGAGTGCCAGCCTGGCGGGCTCGGGATCGGCGTTCGGATCGAGCAGGGAATAGAACACGCGAGCGACGCCGAGATCACCGCTGACCTCGACCTCGGTCACCCGGACATCCTGAAGACGCGGATCCTTGACCTCGAACTGCAGCAATTCGTTCAGAAAGCGCTCGAGCTCCGCTCCGACCCGCAGCCGCCTGGAAAACTCCCGGGGCATCGGTCAGAGCTCGCGTGCGACCTCAGATCGCTCGTAGCACTCGATTTGGTCGCCAACCTTGACGTCGTTGTAGTTCTTGACGCCGATACCGCATTCCGTACCGGCCCGAACTTCCTGCACGTCGTCCTTGAAGCGACGCAGCGACTCGAGCTCGCCCTCGTAGATGACGACGTTGTCGCGCAGGACCCGAATCGGGTTGCTGCGCTTGACGAAGCCATCGGCAATCATGCACCCGGCCACATTGCCGAGTTTCGGCGATCGGAACACCTCGCGGACTTCGGCGAGGCCGACGATTTGCTCCCGAATCTCGGGCGACAGCAAGCCGCTGACGGCTGCCTTGATGTCGTCTATGGCTTCGTAAATCACGCTGTAGTAGCGAACGTCTACGCCGCTGTCCTTGATCGCGTTTCTAGCCGCCGAATCGGCACGCACGTTGAAGCCGAGAACGATCGCATTGGAGGCGGCCGCGAGCTGCACGTCGGACTCGGTGATTCCGCCGACGCCCGCACTGATGACGCTGACCTTGACCTCTTCGTGCGAAATGGCCTCGGCGGCGTCCTTGAGAGCCTCTGCGCTGCCCTGCACGTCCGCCTTGATCATGAGCTGAACGCTGACGGTGCCCGTCTCGCTCATCTGCGAGAACACATCCTCGAGCTTGGAAGCCTGCTGCTGAGCCAGCTTGACGTCGCGCTCGCGACCTTGCCTGAACTCTGCGACCTCGCGCGCCTTGCGCTCGTTGGCCACGACCAGCATCTCGTCACCCGCTGACGGCGTCCCCGACAATCCGACGACGACGGCCGGGATCGAAGGTCCGGCCTGCTGAATCGGCTGGCCCGCCTCGTCAAACATTGCCCGAACGCGGCCATACTCCTGCCCGGCGAGCAGCATATCGCCCACGTTGAGCTGGCCCTTGCTCACGAGCACCGTTGCCACGGCGCCGCGACCGCGCTCCAGAGTCGCTTCGAGCACCACGCCCTGCGCAGGCCCTGAATCGGGCGCCTTGAGGTCGAGCAACTCGGCCTGAAGCATGACGGAGTCGAGAAGGTCATCGATCGCCTGCCCGGTCTGGGCCGACACGTCGACGAACAGCGTATCGCCACCCCAGTCCTCGGGTATGACCTCGAGCTGCGACAGTTCGTTGCGAACGCGACTCGGATCCGCGTCCTCCTTGTCGATCTTGTTCACCGCCACGACGATCGGCACTTTGGCCGCCCGCGCATGCTCGACGGCTTCCTTGGTTTGAGGCATGACGCCGTCGTCGGCAGCCACGACCAGGATGACGATGTCGGTGACCTGCGCACCGCGCGCCCGCATGGCCGTGAACGCGGCGTGGCCCGGCGTATCGAGAAAGGTCACCGTACCTTTGTCAGTGGTGACGTGATAGGCGCCGATGTGCTGCGTGATACCGCCTGCCTCACCCGCCGCAACCTTGGTACGCCGGATGTAATCGAGCAGCGAGGTCTTGCCGTGGTCGACGTGCCCCATGACCGTGACGACGGCCGGGCGCGAAACCTCTTCGCCCAGATTGCTCTCTTCCTTGGTCGCGGCGAGCAGCTCTTCCTCGATCGCCGTTTCCTTGAGCGCCTTGGCCTTATGGCCCATCTCCTCGACGACCAGAATTGCCGTGTCCTGATCGAGAACCTGGTTGATCGTCACCATCATGCCCATGCCCATGAGGGCCTTGATGACCTCGGTGGACTTCAGCGCGAGACGCTGGGAGAGCTCCGCAACCGTAATCGTTTCCGGTATCTCGACCTCACGGATGACCGGGGCCGTCGGCTTCTCGAAAGCATGGGTCGCATCGACCGAGACGTTGACGGCACGGCGCCTGGGGCGCTTCTTGCGCCGCCGGCCTGCCGCGCCATCCGCCACATGCAGCGTATGGTCCGGGGCTCCCTTGCGCTTGGCCTGCCTCTGCTCGATCTCCTTCTGGACCTTGGCCTCGCGCTCGCGCTCCTTGGCCTCGCGCGCTGCCTCTTCGGCGGCACGACGTTCTTCGTCGGCGCGGCGGCGGGCCTCCTCGTCGGCCTCGTCCTGGCGTCGCTTTTCATCCTCGGCGCGCTGCCGATCCTCGGCCTCGAGCGCTTCAGTCTGACGGCGCCGCTCATCCTCGACCGCAGCCAGACGCTCACGCTCGACGCTTTCTGCGGCCTCGCGGGCTTCCAGATCGGCCTGACGCGTCGCGTCGAGCTCGGCCTGCTGCTGGCGCGCCTGCTCCTCGAGCACGTCGCGCCGCGTATAGGTGCGCTTGCGGCGAACCTCGACGTTGACCGTGCGCGCCCTGCCCTGACCGCTGGCCAGCTTGAGCTCGCTTTGCGACTTTCGCTTCAGCGTAATCTTGCGCGGAGCGGACGCAGTGTCCTTTTTCCCGTGCGACCGGCGCAGATGCGTAAGCAATTCGAGCTTGGCATCCTCGCTGATCAGGTCCTCAGTGCCGGAAACCTTGATTCCCGCCTCCACGAGCTGGTCCATCAACCGATCGACCGGCACCTTCAGTGCTTCAGCAAATTTGGCGACTGTTACTTCCGACATGCAGCTCTCCTCAACACTCAGGCCTGCTGCTCACTCTCGAACCAGTGAGCGCGCGCAGCCATGATCAGCTCCGCTGCGCGCTCGGGGTCGAGCTCTTCAATTTCTTCCAGGTCATCCACCGCCTGCTCCGCAAGATCTTCGCGAGTCACGATGCCTTTACTCGCAAGAACGAAGGCGAGTTCTTTGTCCATGCCTTCGAGCTCGATCAGGTCGTCGGCCGGCTCGGCCTGATCGATGACCTCCTCCGTGGCGATCGCCTGGGTTATCAGCACGTCGCGTGCACGAACCCTGAGCTCGTCGACAATCTCCTGGTTGAACTCCTCGATCTGCAGCAGCTCGCTGGCCGGCACATAGGCCACTTCCTCGAGCGACGAAAACCCTTCCTGCACCAGGATCGTTGCAACGTCTTCATCGACGTCGAGTTCCTTCATGAAGGTTTCAACGAGTTCGCGCGCCTCCTGCTCGCTCTTCTCGTCGGCATCCGACTCCGTCATCACGTTGAGTTCCCAGCCCGTGAGCTCGCTCGCGAGTCGAATGTTCTGCCCGCCGCGACCGATCGCCTGCGACAGCTTCTCTTCCTCCACCGCCACGTCCATGCTGTGTGCGTCCTCGTCCATGACGATCGAAATCACCTCGGCCGGGGACATCGCGTTGATGACGAACTGGGCCGGGTTCTCGTCGTGCAGGATGATGTCGACGCGCTCTCCGGCCAGCTCGTTCGATACGGCTTGCACGCGCGATCCACGCATACCAACGCAGGCGCCGACCGGATCGATACGGTTGTCGTTGCTCTTGACCGCGATCTTGGCCCGCAGACCGGGGTCACGGGCCGCGCCCAGAATCTCGATATGCCCCTGGCCGACCTCCGGCACCTCGATTCGAAACAGCTCGACGAGAAACTCCGGCGAGGTCCTGGTCAGGAACAGCTGCGGCCCCCTGACCTCGGCCCGGACTTCGAACAGCATGCTCTTGACCCGGTCCTGCGGCTTGATCGGCTCGCGCGGAATCAGGTGCTCACGCGGGATGAAACCCTCGGCGTTGCCGCCGAGATCGACGTAGACGCCGTTGCGGTCGACGCGCTTGACGATGCCGCTCAGCAGCTCGCCCTGACGACCCTCGTATTCCTCGACAACCTGCTCGCGCTCGGCTTCCCGGACTTTTTGCACGATGACCTGCTTCGCGGTCTGCGCAGCGATCCGGCCAAACTCGACCGATTCCATTGGCTCTTCGACGTACTCTCCCGGCGCGGCGTTCGAATCCATGTCGAGCGCGTCTTCCAGGCGTAGCTCCCGAGCCGGCTCCTCGAGCTCAGTCGAGTCGTCCGCGAAGACCATCCATCTGCGGAAAGTCTCGTACTCCCCGCTCTCACGATCGATTGCAACACGCACATCGATATCGTCGCCATGCCGCTTTCGCGTCGCACTGGCCAGCGCCGCCTCGATCGCTTCGAAGATGATGTCCTTCTCGACGCCCTTCTCGTTCGAGACTGCGTCGACGACCATCAGGATTTCCTTGCTCATTTGCTCACTATCTCAGCTGAATTCAATCCGTTGGCACCAACCGGGCAACATGCACGTCCGCCAGGGGCAATTGCCATGTCGTTCCATCTACATCGATTTCGATGCTGTGCTCATCCGCCGCCGTCAGTTGACCGCGGAACCTGCGTCTTCCCTCACGGGCCTGGCGCAGCTCGACACGAATCTCGGCGCCCAGAACCGCTGCGAAATGCTCCGGCGTCCTGAGCCTCCGGTCCAGCCCGGGGGAGGAAACCTCTAGCACGTAACCGGAAGGCAAAGGGTCTTCGACATCGAGCAAATCGCCGATGTGTTGGCTCACATGCTCGCAGTCTGCCAGAGTGATCGCCGGCTCCTTGTCGATGAAAAGGCGCAGCAGCCCGCCACGACCCAGTGTGAGGTCGAGGTCGACGAGCTCATAGCCCAATGCATTGACTGATGGCTCCAGCAATTCAATCAGCTCCTCTTTGTTCATCGAGCTTCGTTCATCGAGCTTCCGGTGACCAATCGCAACTCGCTAAACAAAAAATGGGCCAAAGGCCCATCTCCGCGTCACCGTCATCCTCCCGACCAGGCGCCTGCCGTGCGTCTGGTCAATTAAAAAGCCCCTTTCGGGGCCCAAGCTCACTCACCAACCTGCCGGCCTGAAATAGCCCTGTGACAAGCCAGCACCGGACAGAACCGGCCGGCGTCTCAGGCTCGGCAAAATCTGCGCGGGTATCCTAACAGGAATGCGATGCCACGCCTAGAACCGCGGGCCCTCCTCGAGCTCGAGCAGCCCCGGC
>DATCZB010000304.1:0-5332 GCA_036526155.1 Gammaproteobacteria bacterium | reverse complement strand
GGCGGTATCGCGATCCATCCAGGCCGCCATGAAGTGACAGCCGATGCCGGCAATCGCCCGGCTGCCTTCCGGCACGCGAGTCGAGGTGTTGTGCGGGCAGCCGGAACAGAAGTGCGGCCGGCGCTCGGCATCGGTGATGCGCGCCTCCAGGTACTTTTCCTGAGTCTCGAGAAACCTGACGCGCTGCTCGACGTCTTCGCTCGAATAGAACCGGCGCATTCGGGACGCCAGCACGCGCGCAATACGGGCCGGCGTCAGCTCACCGGCCGATGGCAGCAACCACTGCCCCTCATGGTCGCGCTTGCCGATGATCAACGGGCGCAGCTTGGCCTGCCAGTTGTAGAGCTGCTCCTTGAGCTGGCTCTCGATGTTGCTGCGCTTCTCCTCGACCACGAGGATTTCGTCGAGGCCTTCGGCGAACTCACGCAGGCCCCGAGGCTCGAGCGGCCAGCTCATGCCGACCTTGAAGATCTTGATTCCGATCTCGCTTGCCCGCCTGCGGCTGATGCCGAGGTCCTCGAGTGCCTGGAGCACGTCGAGATGCGCCTTGCCGGTCGTGACGATGCCGAGGTAGGACTTGTCGGAATCGACGACGAGATGGTTGAGCTTATTGGCGCGGGCGAACTCCACGGCTGCCTTGAGCTTGAAGTGCGCCAACCGGTATTCCTGGTCGTTCGGCGGGTCCGGCCAACGGATGTTGAGACCGCCCGGCGGCATGTCGAATTCCGGCGTGACAATCTCGAGCTCGTGCTGATCGAGCAGGATCGTCTGGGTGGCGTCTGCCGTTTCCTGAATGACCTTGAACCCGACCCAGCAGCCGCTGAAGCGCGACAAGGCATAGCCGTACAGCCCGAGATCGACGACTTCCTGAATGTCAGACGGGTTCAGGATCGGCATCGCCGCGTCGATGAAACTGTACTCGCTCTGCTGCGGCAGCGAGGACGACTTGCAGGTGTGGTCATCGCCGGCGGCGACGATGACGCCGCCGTGGGCGGATGTCCCGGCATAGTTGCCGTGCTTTAGCGCATCGCCGGAGCGGTCGACTCCGGGGCCCTTGCCGTACCAGAGCCCGAAGACCCCGTCGAATTTGGCGTCTTCGAACAGACTGGTCTGCTGGCTGCCCCAGATCGAGGTTGCCGCGAGGTCTTCGTTCAGCCCGGGCTGGAATTTGATATTCGCCGCGTCGAGAAACTGCCTCGCGCGCCAGAGCTCCTTATCGAGGCCACCCAGGGGCGAGCCGCGATACCCCGATACGAACCCGGCCGTATTCAGGCCGGCGCGCCTGTCGCGCTGCTGCTGGGCCAGCAGCAAGCGAACGAGCGCCTGCAGGCCGGTAATAAATAAGGTGTCCGATTCGAAGCGGTAACATTCGTCTAGGCGACTGATTTCCCGGAGCTGCATAGAACCTATCTCAATATCCCGCATGGCCGCGAGGCGGCTGTCGCGGGATGCGATGCAAGGAGAGAGGAGCGATGTGTGGTCGTTCCAAATGAGCGACGATCGACGCAGCAGCGCGCCCGCGAAAGCGCTTCCCGCAAGGGTTTTGCCCCAAATCGCCAGAATCCTGCGGTGCTCGCCTTGCGAATGTCCAATGGCATTCGACGCGGCGCGCGCCTTGACTCTGGCGATTTGGGGCTGAAACGCGGCTCATGGGGGATTTTGAGATAGGTTCTACCGACACTCTATTCATGCAACGCCACGCCGACGCCGCCATCTGCCATTATAAGTCCTCGACGTGACCGCGCCGAGTTGAGAAAATTTAATCTCCCCCGTTCCGTTGCCGGATAGCCGGCTGTCTGCATGCAACCTACACCCGCAATCGTCCGGCTCGAGCACGCTGACGTCGACATCGACGGCGCGCGAGTATTGCACGATATTTGCCTCGATATCGCCGCCGGCCGCCACCTCGGCGTGGTCGGCGACAACGGCAGCGGCAAGTCGACCCTGCTCGGGCTGATTGCAGGACGACGGTGGCCGGCACCGGGCGGCGGCTCACGCGTCTACGACTTCGGCAACGGGCCCGAGCGCGACGCCGTGACGGCGCGCGAGCGGATTGCCCTGATCGGCCACGAGCTGCAGGATCTCTATGTTGCGCGTGGCTGGAATTTTCGCGTCCGGGACATCGTCCACTCGGGCCTGACGCGCACCGATATTCCGCAGCGCCGGGCCTCGGCCGCCTCCCGGCAGCAAGCCCTCGATCTGCTCGAGTCCATGGGCCTCGGCCATCTGGCCGAGCGGCGCCTGCTCGAGCTCTCGCGCGGTGAGCAGCGCCGCGTTCTGATCACGCGAAGCCTGGCATTCGAGCCCGCGATTCTGATGCTCGACGAGCCCGCCAGCGGTCTCGACGCCGCATCGCGCGAGGCGCTCGGCCGAATGCTCGGGCTCGCGGCTCGGCAGACACAAATCGTCATCGCGGCGCACCGGCGCGACGAGCTGCCGGATTTCATTGCCGATGTCGTCACGCTCGAGCAGGGCCGCATGCAGCCGAGCGAGTCGGATGCGGACCGGCCGCCGCCACGGGAAAAGACTCAGACAAGCCAGGCAGCGTCCGCGACCCGGCCTGCTGCCGGAAGCGCCGGCCAGGAACCCGCAGCCGGAAGCGACCGCGTCGTCATCGAGCTCGAGAATGCCAGTGTCTGGCTCGGCGACAGGCAAGTGCTCGAAGCCCTGAACTGGCGGCTCGAGCGGGGCGAGAACTGGCTGGTGACGGGGCCGAACGGCGCCGGCAAGAGCACATTCCTGCGGCTGCTGCATGGCGAGTTGCGTCCGGCGCGAGGCGGCAGCATTCGCTGGCCCGGGCTCGGTGAACCGCGCAGCGTCTGGACCCTGAGACGGCGCATTGCCCTCGTGTCGCCCGAGCTGCAGGCAAATTACCGTTACCCGTCGAGCGTGTTCGAAGCCGTTGCCTCGGGGCTCCACGCGAGCATCGGTCTGGTCGGGCGCCTGGCAGCCGACGAACGCGAGCGCGTCGAGAGTCTGCTCGAAACGTTCGAGCTCACGTCTTTGAGCACGCGAGCCTTATCGAGCCTCTCGTATGGCCAGCGCCATCGCACGCTGATCGCGCGCTGCCTGATTACGAATCCGGGGGTCGTGCTGCTCGACGAGCCCTGGGAGGGGCTCGACGCCAGGACGCGTGAAACCGTCGCGGCGGAACTCTCGCGGCGCATGGCCGACGGGCTGCAGGTCATTTGCGCCTCGCATGTCGGCGCGGCCGGGCTCGAATTCAATCGCGCCCTCGAGATGGAGAACGGGACTATCGTCCGTGCCGGTGACAGCGCCGGACTTCGCGAAAGTTCAGCCAGTGCGCCGTCGCAAGCAGCAAACTCCCCCCAACGCTGACGGTGACCTCGACGGCCTCCGACCACGCGGTGTGGCCCCAGATGGCGGCGGCAATCAGCACGGCAACACCGACGGCGCCGAGCACGATGAGCCCCGAACGCCGATGCAGGCGAAACCCGAGCAGAAACCCGAAAAAGCTCGTCGGGACAACGAGCCAGAGCACCAAGCCGTGGAAATGCTGGCCCTCGCCGAACGAGACGGCGGCAATCGGCAGCACGGCAACGAGCACGGGAACGGCCAGGCAATGCACGATACAAATCGCCGACAGCGCGATCGCGATCTGGTCGAAGTGCCTGGAAACGTGCATTAGCGGCTGATTCTCGTTCAATTGTCAGGGGCCGGCTGCGGCCGGGTCGCGAGCATAACCCAGTTGGCGCAGCGGACACAGCCGCCCGGTTATGTGACTTATGTCATATTGGTTGGCCGCACGGTATGCCACGATCTCGCAACGCGACCAAACACGGAGTTGTTGATCATGAAGCGAGCGATCGCGCTGGCCTTATTGCTGCCGACGGCGGCCCTGGCTCAGGAAGGGAACGAAGTCAGCTACGACTACTTCGATTTCAACTATTTTCGAACTGACTGGGACGTCGGCACGACCGAGACCGACGGAGCCGGCTGGGCGGGCCGTTTCTCAGTTGATATCCGCGACCACGTCTATCTGACTGGTGGGTACCGCACCTGGGAGCCGGATGGCGTCGATGGGCGCTCCACCTACAAGCGTCTCGGGTTCGGCGTCCATCGCGAAGTCGGCGAGCGCTGGAGCGTCTACGGCGAAGCCGGCTTCACCTCGCTCGATCTCGATCTCGGCAGCGGCAATATCGAGGACGATCCGGCGTATGTCGCCGCCGGCGCACGCTGGAATGTTGCCGACGGCTATCAGCTCAGACTCGGCGCCGACTGGTCCGAGGCCGGCAAGGGCACACCGCTCGGCAGGGGCGAAAGCTCGATCACTTTCGGCGGTGACATCTTCGTGACCGATACGGCGGCTTTTACGATCGAGGTCAACGAGAACGACGACAACACGACGAGCTTCATGCTGGGTCTTCGCTTCTACCACAAGAACGAGCGCAACGTTCGCTGACAGAGTCGGAAGTCACTCAAAGATCAACGGCCAGAAAAAGAACGCCGCGGCCAGAGCTGGCCGCGGCGATTTTTAATGCGAGTCTGGTAAGACTCTCGTCCTAGTCGGCTGTGCTGAACTCGGGGTAGGCCTCGAGCCCGCACTCGCCGATATCGACGCCCTCGTATTCCTCCTGCTCCGACACGCGGATGCCTATCGTCGCCTTGATGATGATCCAGACGATGAAACTCGCGATGAACACCCAGGCAAAGATCGAGAAGATGCCGAGCAGCTGCGCGCCCAGTGTCGCATCCGGGTTCGACAGCGTGACCGCCAGCAGACCCCAGATTCCGACCACACCGTGAACCGAGATCGCACCGACCGGGTCGTCGATCTTGAAGACTCGATCCAGCGTGACGATCGAAGGCACGACGATCAGACCGCCGATGACGCCAATCAGCGTGGCGAGCATCGGTGACGGAGTCAGCGGCTCGGCCGTGATCGCAACGAGGCCTGCGAGCGCACCATTGAGCGCCATGGTCAGGTCGGCCTTGCCGAACCAGACCCGCGCCAGCAACAGAGCGGCAACGAGACCACCGGCGGCAGCCATGTTCGTGTTGACGAACACGAGTGCGACGGCATTGGCTTCACCAACGTTCGAAACCATGAGCTCCGAACCGCCATTGAAGCCGAACCAGCCAAGCCAGAGGATCAGTGTTCCGAGCGCAGACAAGGGCAGGTTTGCGCCAGGGATAGCGCGAACTTGTCCGTCCGGCCCGTACTTGCCTTTCCGCGCCCCAAGCAGGATCACGCCGGCGAGTGCCGCGGCAGCGCCACACATGTGGACCACGCCCGAACCTGCGAAGTCGAGGAATCCGGCCTGATCCAGGAAGCCACCGCCCCATTTCCAGAATCCCTGCACGGGATAGA
>DATCZB010000303.1:0-2847 GCA_036526155.1 Gammaproteobacteria bacterium | reverse complement strand
CCGAGGTCGCTGGCAAAGCCGGCCCCCTGACGGTCGCCGCGGCGAAAGCCTATTTCAAGCTGCTGGCCTACAAGGACGAGTACGAGGTCGCGAGGCTGCATACGCGGAGCGAGTTTCTCGAAGACCTCAGAGAGCACTTCGGCTCGGCCTCGAAACTGCGGTTCCATTTCTCGCCGCCGCTGTTCGCGTCGATCGATCCCGAGACCGGACGACCGAAGAAATACGAGTTTGGCGGCTGGGTCCTGCCCGTGCTTCGCCTGCTTGCGAGCCTCAAGTGGATGCGGGGCAAGTGGCTGGATCCGTTTGCCAGAAGCCGCGACCGGCGTCTGGAGCGCGAGCTCATCGTCGAATACGAGCAGCTGCTGGACGGAATCGTTGCCGGGCTCGACGCCCACAAGCTCGATCTTGCGATCGATATCCTCGGCCTCGCCGAGTCGATCAAGGGCTACGGGCCGATCAAGGAGCGCTCGGTGGCCAAGTATCGTGAGCAGCTCAGCAAGCTGCTGTCGAGCTGGGAAGCTTCAACGCCAAGTCAGCCGAGGAGCCCGGAGCCGGCGCAGGCGACAGCCGCCTGAGTAATCTTTCAGCGGGGTCTGCGGTCGCGCTCTTCGGCGATGGTCGCGCAGTCGATGCAACGTTCCGCAAACGGATACGCCTTGAGCCTGGCCATGGGAATCGTCTTGCTGCAGTCGACGCAGTCGCCGTAAGCGCCATTCTTCATCTGGTCGAGCGCTTTCGCGATCAGCGACAGCTCGAGCGTTGCCTCGTTGCCCAGCGCGTCAACGACTTCGGCATTCTCGAGTTCCTGTGCCTGCTCCTGAGAGTCAGCACTACGGCCGCTCGTAATGTTGCGCTTGATGTTCTCGAGCCTGACGCTCAGCTCTTTTTGCTTGGCGAGCAATTGTTCGCGGATTCCTTCGTACTCGTTCATCGTCGCAGTCTCCGGTTATGGGTCCGCCTGAACGGCGATATCGAATCGTTGGCAGTAGTCGGCGTACCTGGCAAGCTCCGTTTCGCGCGAGAGCCCGTATTCGGCCAGCGAATAGCGGTGCACGCCATGCTTGTTCTTCGGGTTGGCGCTGAGAAAGTCGGACATTGCCTTGCGGGCTGTTGCCGTAAGGGGCCAGCCGACAAACTCGTAAATGCGCTCGATCGCGTCTAACGGGCGCTGCTCGATGTCGTCGTAAGCGATATCGAGAAAGCGCTCGGGCGCGGCTCGATCGCGCACGGCCAGGAAGTGGTTCATTGCCGCGCCCCAGCGCATGCTCCAGTCGGCCGCAATTTGCTGCGGGTCGGCGTGATCGCTGAAGGCCTGCCTGAGCGTGGTCGCGTGACTGGCCATCGACGCCATGACGCGCAGCGGGTCGCGATGCGTCTGGATGATCCTGGCATCGGGGTACTCCGCGAGCAGCGCATCGAGCGCGAACAGGTGGCCGGGGGCCTTCAGAACCCAGCGCGCGCCGGGTCTGCGCGATTGCAGGTGCTGCAGCAGCCGTCGGTGAAACGCATACGCCAGCGCCTGTGAGTCCTGCTCGAACCAGTTCTCGTACGACGAGACGTCATGGGTCGTGTGGAACTGGATGCTCATGAAGACCTGGGCCGTGATCGCAATGCACTCCTGCGGCAGGTCGGCGGCGATCGGGTGGATCTTCTTGAACTGCGGCGCGAGCCGATTGGCCCAGCCGAGCCGCGTGGACGTCAGCTGCCGCGCCTTCCCCATGCCTTCGGGCGTATTCGGGAAGCGGGACGGATACATGACCTCCCAGGTTCGCGGCACGCGATTCTCCGGGTCCTCGCTCATGAGCCCGTGCAGCAGGGTCGTGCCCGTTCGCGGCAAGCCGATGATGAAGGTAGGGGCGTCTACGGGTTCCTCGGCAATCGCGGGCTCAGCCTTGATCTCGCGTTCCATGTAGAGGAGGTTCTCGAGCAGGCTGACAACGAGCTCGCGGACGGTAATCCTGCCGAGCGCCGTGAGCCGGGATTCCGACTCGTATGACGCGAGCAGCCGGTCGAGCGGCTCGTCGAAGGCCCAGTCACCGAAGTCGTGCAGGCCGGTTCGGCGCCGGGCTGCCGCGAACAGCGATTCCTTGCTCAGCGATGGCCCGCGAATGCCTGCGCGATTCAGCACGCGGCCGCTCACGTTCAGCGCGCCGACCGCGCCGCCGAGCAAACGTTCAGAAAAGCCCATGAGTCCCTGTTGGTTTTGTTTCTGTCCCCGAGCGCGATATTCTCGCCCACACGCGTCAATCCGGCAAACAGACCCGCCAATGCACCCAGAACAAATCAAAGCTCTCGTCACCGACGTCCCGGATTTCCCGAAGCCCGGAATCGTCTTCAAGGACATCACGCCGCTGCTCTCGAATGCTCAGGCGTTGCAGGCAATTACCACCTGGCTGGGCGAGCGGGCCGAGGCGCATCAGGCCGACGGTATCCTCGCCATCGAGTCGCGGGGCTTTATTTTCGGCGCCGCGCTGGCCGATCGCATCGGCATGCCCATGCATCTGGTGCGCAAGCGCGGCAAGCTGCCGCGCGAAACCGTCAGCGTCGAGTACTCGCTCGAGTACGGCACCGATCACGTCGAAATTCATGCCGACGCCATCGAACCCGGCGGGCGCTACGTGATTGTTGACGACGTCATCGCAACCGGCGGCACGGCCGGGGCGGTCGCAGACCTCGTGGCGAAGCAGGGCGGCACCGTGGCTGCCTGCCTGTTCGTGCTCGAGCTCTCATTCCTGGACGGCCGCAGCCGCCTCGAAGGCCAGACGATCGAATCGCTGCTGACTTTCTAAAAAAGTAAAAAAGGGGTCAGACCCCATTTCTTCAGGAAATGGGGTCTGTCCCCTTTTT
>DATCZB010000302.1:0-6189 GCA_036526155.1 Gammaproteobacteria bacterium | reverse complement strand
CGAGCAAATCACCGACTCGTCTTGTTATGAGGTCAATATCTACGACACGCGGTCCGATCAGACCTACCGCACGGGCGGAATCGTCAATCTCGTTGCGCCCGCGGAATTCGTCTACACGGGTGGCCAGTGGAACCGGTACGAAATAACGGCCAGCGGGAATCGGCTGCAGGTGACGCTGAACGGCAGAGATCTCGTGGACATCGAGGACTCGCAGTACTCGAGCGGGCCCATTGCGCTGCAATACGGTTCCGGCATCGTTCGCTTCCGCAACGTCCGCGTCCGTCCGCTCTAGGCTGTGCCGGACTCGCAACGTATCGGCCGCGGTTCGTACCGGCGTTTCCTGAGGAGCTGGCTCGACGATCCGTTTGCGGTTGGTGCGGTCGCTCCGAGCGGGCGTCCACTGGCGCGGCTGATGACCCGCGAGGTCGGGCCCGGTGACCGCATCCTCGAGCTCGGCCCGGGCACCGGGACCGTTACGCGCGAGATTCTCGCCCGCGGCGTCGCCGAGGACGAGATTTACCTGCTCGAGCGGTGCCGCGGTTTTGCCGATTTGCTCGAGCGAAATTTTCCGCGCGCGACCGTCGTTCATGGCGATGCCGCGACGCGACAGCGAGACCTCGAGGCCTGCACGGGCACATTCGATTGCGTTATCAGCGGTCTGCCGCTCGTGCTGTTCAACCGCGAGCAAAAGCAAAGCCTGATGCGCGAGGCATTTCGGCTGTTGCAGCCGGACGGCGCCTTTTATCAGTTCACCTATGGTGGCCGCTGTCCGCTCGACCGCCGTCAGCTCGAGCGCGCCGGGCTCCAGGCGCGCTGCATCGGGTTTATCGCGCTCAACATGCCGCCCGCATTTGTTTATCGCATCGATCGCGAGGCCTCACGCACTTGATTCGCGGCCGGATCAGGCGGTGGGCTGCCTGGGCGTCGTCGGCCATTATCGCGCTCGTGCTCGTCACCGGCTGCGAGCGCGCGCCCGAAGCGACTGCAATCGCGTTCGTCGGCGCCACCGGCAGCGCTCAGCCACGAGTGACGCAGGGGCCTGACGGTGGCCTCGTGCTGAGTTGGCTCGAGCCGGCAGGTCGCGAGCGAGTCCTCAAATTCTCGCGCTATGACGCGGGTGCTTTCGGTGCACCCACCGAAGTGGCGCGCAGCGAGCAGATGTTCGTCAACTGGGCGGATTTCCCGTCGGTGACGCCGATTACCGAGAGTCTTTGGTTCGCGCACTGGCTTGAAAGACGCGAGGGCAGTGCGGCCTACGACATTGCGACGGTGACATCGCGCGACGGGGGTGTGTCCTGGACTGCCTCCGAGCAGATGAACGAAGACGATGCCGTCGCCGAGCACGGTTTCGTCAGTGTTTTTTCCTGGGACGAGCAGATTTCGGCATTCTGGCTCGACGGTCGGGAGCTTGCCAACTGGTCGTTCGACAATCCAGACGCGCTGCTCGGAACGAGCCTCAGGCTCGCACGCTACGGTCCTGACGGCGCCGCCATGAGCCGGGAGATTGTCGACGACATGGTTTGCGATTGCTGCCAGCCGGACGTCGCCATGACCCGCGAAGGGCCAATCGTTGCCTATCGTGACCGCACTGCGGAAGAGATTCGCGACGTCGTCGTGAGGCGCTGGTTGGACGGTGGCTGGGCGCCGCCGCTCAACCTCGGCAAGGAGGGTTGGTTCATCGAGGGCTGCCCGGTCAACGGCCCGGCACTGGCCGCCCGCGGCGCCGACGTGGCAGCGGTCTGGTTTACCGCGGCTGAGAACCGGCCCCGGGTGCGATTCGCCCGCTCTGCTGACGCCGGCAGCAGCTTTCCCGTCGTCGTCGATGTCGACACCAACGGGGCCTATGGGCAACCGGGCATCGTGCTCGACGACGATGGCCGCGCCGTGCTGAGCTGGTGGCGTCGCGCGGAAGCCGGCGGCATCGAGTTGATGGCTCGTGCCTATGATCGTGACGGCAGTCCCGGGCGCGAGATCGTCGTTGCGCGCGAGTCGGTCGGTCAGCCAATCGACGTCCCGCAACTGGCCGCTTTCGATGGCGCCTATCTCGTGGCGTGGACCACTTTCGATGCAGACGGCTCGGTGCGGCTGGCTCGCCTGGATCTTTAGTCCTGAGTCTGGATCAGCTCGTTTTCGTTGCGCTTGCGCTCAGTCTTGGCGGGCTGACCAAGGGGCTGATGGGCATGGGGCTGCCTGTCGTCAGCGTGCCGGTGCTGGCCGGCTTCGTCGGCGTCGAGCAGGCCGTGCTGATCATGATCATCCCGTCCGTGGTGTTGAATTTCTATCCGGCGTTCACCCACCGGGCCGGTGCCGGTGAGGTTCCGGAGCTCAAGCGAATCCTGCTCGGCGCGCTGCCGGGCGCGCTGCTTGGGGCGGCCGTCCTGCAATACGCGAGCCCGAGGTTTCTGTCGACGATGCTGGCCGCCTGGATCTTCGCCTATCTCGCGATGAAGTTCGCGCATCCGGACTTCAGGCCGTCGTCGGCGTTTCGGCGGCGCTGGTCGCCTCTTGTCGGCGCCACGTCGGGCGCGCTGCAGGCATCGACGGGCATATCGGCACCGATCATTGCGCCGTATTTCAATGCGCTCAAGCTCAAGGCCGAGGCTTACGTGTTCGGCGTCTGCATCTGTTTCGGCACGTTTGCCGCGGCGCATCTCGCCGTTGCGATTCTGTCCGGGGCGCTCGATCTCGAGCTCGCGATGCAGGGCCTCATGGCGATCGTGCCCGCCCTTATCTTCATCCCGATCGGCGTTCGGGCCCGACGCTTCATCAGCGCGGCCACCTTCGACCGATTTATCCAGATCATGCTCGCCATCATGGGGTTGCGCCTGCTCTACACCGCTTGGCTTGGCTGATTGACATGCCTCGAACGACAAAGTAAATTTAAGCTATCGTATTGATTTTAAAAGCAGATGGCGCAGACTAATCCACCATTCATGAGCGGCGTTCCGGAGCTTTTGGTGCTCAGGCTGCTGGCCGGTCAGGAAATGTACGGCTACGAGATCGTCCGTGCCGTCAAGCTCGTTACCGACGAGGCCATCAGCCTCGGCGAGGGCGTTATCTATCCTGTTCTGCATGGGCTCGAGAAGAGCGGCGCCCTGAGGGCGAAGCGCAAGCCCGTGAACGGCCGAACGCGCGTTTATTACAGTCTCACGTCCAAGGGCCGCAGCCGCTTCGAGCGCCTGACACGCGAGTGGGACAGGGTCAGTAGCGGAATTCACTCGGCATTGAGTGGCCGGGAGCATGCAAAGGCTTAGCTTTCACGAGCTCGAGGACGAACTCAGAGCGGTCGGGGCGGCACCGCCAGTTATTGCCCGCATCACCCGCGAACTCAAGGATCATTGCGAGGACGCCGAGGCCACGGCCATTGCGCGAGGCCTGAGCGCTGACGTGGCGCGGCGCGAAGCGCTCGCAAGTCTCGGTTCCACCGAGACGATAGTCGCTGCCGTTGCCGCCTCTCCCGAGCTGCTCGACTGGCGGCAGCGCTGGCCGAAGTCCGCCCGCTGCGTCGATTCACTGGCCTGGTGCATCGCATTGCCGGCGGCACCGTTTTGTTTCTGCGCGTCGCACCCGGCGGCAATCGTCCGTTGGGGTCTCTCGTCGAGCCTCGCGGCCTGCGTCACTGGATCCATTCTGTTCGCGATGCAGTGGATGATTCTGATTTCTCCGTTCTAGTCGGCCACCGTTCCCAGCTGGTGCTTCACTTCCTCGGCGATCGCGAGCGCGGCCGTCAGGCCCGGTGATTCGATGCCGAACAGCTGGACGAGCTGGCGCGACGAGTCGGCAGCCGACACTTCGATGCGGAAATCGGCTGCGGGCTGACCGGGACCGGCGAGCTTGGGCCGAATACCGGCATAACCCGGGACGAGATCCTCATCTCTGAGCGCGGGCCAGTAGCGGCGAATCGATTCGCCGAACGCAGCGCGGCGATCCGGGTCGACGGTGTAGTCGATCGCGTCGATCCATTCGACGTCCGGCCCGAAGCGCAGCTTTCCGCCAAGGTCATGCGTGGCGTGAATACCGAGGCCGCCTTCTTGCGGCAGCGGATAAACGAGCGTTCGAAACGGCGACTTGCCGCTAAAGACGAAGTAATTGCCTTTCGCAAACAACGGTGTCGGTAGGTCCGTCTGGTCGATGCCATCGCAATGCCTGGCGATATCGAGCGCGCCGAGCCCTGCGCAGTTGACGACCGTGCGTGCGACGAGCTCGCTGCGATCGTTGCCCGAGCAAATCTCGATCCTGATGCCGGTGCTCGTTACGTGCAGGTTGCGGGCTTCGGTCTGCAGCGCGACGAAACCGTTCGCCGTCTCGAGGTCACCCTGCAGGGCGAGCATCAGGGCGTGACTGTCGACGATGCCCGTCGATGGCGACCAGAGCGCGCCGGTCCCGATCACTTCGGGCTCGCGCCGCTCGAGCTCAGTCTTGTCGATGGTCTCGAGATCGGTGACGCCATTCAGTGCTGCCTGCCTGGCGATGCCGTCGAGCCGGCCGAGACCGGCGGAGTCGGTCGCGACGATGAGCTTGCCGCAGCGCTGATGGGCGATTCTGCGCCGCTCACAGTAATCGTAGAGCAGCATCTTGCCGGCAACACAAAGCCTGGCCTTGAGGCTTCCCGTTGCGTAGTAAAGACCGGCGTGGATGACCTCGGAGTTGCGCGACGACGTCTCTTCACCGATGTCGTCGTTGCGCTCGAGCACGACGACTTCGCGCCCCGATTCGGCGAGCGCGCGCCCGACCGCAAGTCCCACGACGCCCGCACCGATGACGGCACAGTCAACGACTTCGCTCATCTCGATCTCTATGCTGCGCCATTCCCCATGAGTCTCCGAAGTCGCGCGCGCAGAGTCAAGCTGACCTTCCACCCGCGAGCGCATAGAATCCGCGACTGTGAATCGATATGGGTGAACGGATGTCCGATCAAGTGTTATCCGCCGAGGACGAAGGCGTGCAGGCCGTGGCCGATCTGCTGCGAGGCCGGCGAACGATTAATCTCTTCGAGCCGGAGCCGGTGGATTCAGCGGCGCTGCTGGATGCGATCGAGGTGGCTCGCTGGGCGCCCAATCATCGGCTGACGCAACCCTGGCGGTTCTACCTGATCGGGCCCCGGACAGCCGAGGCGGTCGCCGATTGCTGGGCCGGCTACGAGGCCGAGCTCAAGGGCGAGGCCGCAGGCGCGGCACGCCGCGAGCGTCTCAAGGTGATTCCCGGCCACTTTGTCGTGACATCGGCGCGCGACGAGAACGAGGTCATCGACCTCGAGAACTATGCCGCCTGCTGCTGTGCTATTCAGAACCTGATGCTCTACCTCTGGCAGCGCGGCATCGGGGTCAAGTGGACCTCAGGCGACATCACGCGCGAGCCGCGGCTCTACGAGCTGCTCGGGATCGACGCGGACGCCGAGCGCATCGTCGGCTATTTCTGGTACGGCAAGCCGAAGCTCGTCGGACCGCAGAGGCGGCGTGAGGTCGACGAAATCGTCGTCGAGAGGGACTAGCTCAGGGCACCTGTATTCCGCCGCCCGGCCCGCCCATGCCGGGCGCGCCGCCGCTACCCGGGACGATGAGCGAAGAAGCCTGCTCGCGGCGCATCTCTTCGAGGCGCTCCATCGTGCTGGCCAGAGCCTGTTTCGCATGGTCACCAAATTTGCCGGCCGCCTCCTCGAGTGACTCGGCTTCGATCTCGAAGGTGAGCGGAAGCGCGCCCGCGGGCGTCAGCACCTGGGTCTGGCCAATGTAGAGCGTCGGCCGCGAAGGGTCCGGCTGACCATCGCTGGTCACGGGGCTCAGCCGCTGCAGGCTGCCGACCCGGCGATCGGTAAAGTTCTCCTCGAGGTAGAGGTCGGCGCTGTCCATTTCGATGTTTGCGCTGGCGGCTTCTTCTGCCATGGTCAAAAATCCTTCCGATTCGTCTGCTATGTTCGGTAACCCAATAGGCTATCATTTCTTCAGTCGGTGCGAAGAGTCCGGTTATGAAACGGCAGTCAGATGGCAGCGCGGTCTACGCCTTGTTGCAGCAGCGCCTGAACCGGCGCGAGGTTCTGGTTGGCGGCAGTCTCCTTGCGTTCGGCGGCTCGGTCAGTTGTTCCGGCCCGGCCACCGATGGCGCGATTGGTGCGGCTGCCGGCGCCGCGACGCCAGGTTTTACGCCAATTGCGGGTACCGGGGCAGACACCGTCGTCGTGCCGGAAGGCTT
>DATCZB010000301.1:0-10005 GCA_036526155.1 Gammaproteobacteria bacterium | reverse complement strand
GGCGTGGCGTTTGCAGCCTCGGTGGCCGCCTACGAGGCCGGCCATATCCATCGCCACGAGCTGACCCGGCCGGACAAGGAAAACGACCGGGTTCGCAACATCGAGTCCCTGAACGCCCAGACCGGCCCCGGGATGCTGGCTTACAAGGCCGACGTCAGCGTCGACGCCTTGCTCGACGAGGCGTCCTCCATGCCTCCGCTACTCGAGGCAAAGGGCCAGCATGATGTCATGCACACGATCTGGCGAGTCAACGACGAGCAACGGATCGCCGCGCTGACGCAGGCCATCAATTCCCTCGGCGACCTCTACATCGCCGATGGCCATCATCGCTCGGCGGCCGCGGCGCGCGTGGCTGCCGCCAGAACGGCCGCCGCGCCCTCCGGTGACGCGCGTCACGACTATTTTCTCAGCGTCGCATTTCCCGACGAACAGATGCAGATTTTCGATTACAACCGGGTCGTGCATGACCTGAACGGATTGACGCCCGAAGGCTTGCTCGCCGCGATCGGCCAGGCCTTCGACATCGAGGCAGCTGCACAGCGCGCCAGGCCCCGGTCGTCCGGTGAATTCGGCATGTATCTCGACGGTGACTGGTACCGGCTGCGGGCCCGGGAAAATCCGGCTGCCGACGACCCCGTCGCGCGACTCGACGTCAGCCGGCTGCAGGACTCGCTGCTCGCGCCCATCCTCGGCGTTGGCGACCCGCGGACGGACGAGCGGATCGCATTCGTCGGCGGCGTCCGCGGTCTCGAGGAGCTCGAGCGACGCGTCGATGACGGCAGGTCCGCGATTGCCTTCGCGCTCTACCCGACCAGCATTCGGGAGCTCATGGCGGTCGCGGATGCCGGCCTGCTCATGCCGCCGAAGTCGACCTGGTTCGAGCCCAAGCTCGCCGACGGGCTCCTGAGCCACGTCCTGGACTGACGTCAGCCGTCGTCAGTCCAGCGTTTGCTGAGGTTGCCGTAAGCGTCGATGCGCCGATCGCGCAGGAACGGCCAGGCGATCCTCGCGCGCTCGATCGCGCCAAGGTCGAGCGTTGCAACGACGACAGCAGCCCCGTCAGCGCCGGCCTCGGCAACGACTTCGCCGCCCGGCCCGGCAATGAAGCTCGAACCCCAGAACTCGATCCCGCCGGAGCCTTCGGGTTCGGGCTCGAAGCCGACCCGATTAACGGCCAGCACATAACAGCCGTTGGTCACGGCGTGACTTTGCTGCACGAGACGCCAGGCGTTGAGCTGGGCCTCGCCATGGCTCGCTTTTTCCTCCGGATGCCAGCCGATGGCCGTGGGATAAATCAATAGCTCCGCACCCTGCATCGCCGTCAGCCGGGCGGCCTCGGGGTACCACTGGTCCCAGCAGATGAGAACGCCGAGCGTGCCCGCCGAGGTCGCAAAGCTCCGGAACCCGAGATCCCCCGGAGTGAAATAGTATTTCTCGTAATAACGGGGATCGTCGGGGATATGCATCTTGCGATACTTGCCGACGTAACCGGCGCGATCGATGACGGCGGCGGTGTTGTGGTAGATACCGGCGGCACGGCGCTCGAACAGGCTGGCAACGAGACAAATGCCGAGCTCCGCGGCGAGCGCGCCGAGACGCTCCGTTACCGGCCCGGGAACGGGCTCGGCGAGAGCAAACGGCTGCTCCGACTCGTTCTGGCAGAAATAGCGGCTGCGATAAAGCTCCGGCAGGCAGACCAGGGTCGCTCCGCGCTCCGCGGCCCGACGGATGCCGGCTTCGGCTGCCGCGTCGTTGGCCTCGATGGATTCGGTCAGCGCCAGCTGGACGAGCCCGACCGTGAGCTCGCCGCGATCGCGGCCCGCGCTCACTGATCTGCCCTGTCCAGCGTCGGCAGGTCGCAATACGTGTTGCTGCCGAAGCAGGCCATGTACCGGTCGAGGATGCGCATCCCTTCGCCGGGCCTGACGGCGCCCTCGCGAATCCGCGCGCGCACGAGCTCGCTCATCCGCCGGTGGAGATCATTCGGAAAATACTGCACCTGCGCGAGCATGTCCCGGACCGCCGTCGCCTCGATGACCTTCTCGATCCAGAAATTCCCAGGCTCCTCCGGGTCGGCGTAGACGTGCGCCTCGGCGACGCCACCGAACAGATTGTGCGCGTCGCCGACGATGTCCTCATAAGCGCCCATCAGGAAGAAGCCGAGGAAATAGTCCCTGTCGGCACGCAATGCATGCAGCGGCAAGTAGTAATTATCGGGCAGGTTCGAAACGTAATGTCGGACCGTGCCGTCGGAATCGCAGGTGAGGTCGACGAGCTTTGCGCGCCGCTCCGGTTTCTCGTCCAGACGCTCGATCGGCACGATGGGAAACGGCTGACCGATGGCCCAGTGGTCCAGCATCGACTGAAACACCGAAAAATCACATAGGTACTGGTCGGTCAGCAGCCGCTCGAGCTCGCCCTTCTCGGGCAAGGGCTCGTCGGCGGTATTCTCCAGACTATCCCGAACAATCGAAGCGATTCGCCAGAATATGTTTTCGCCGACAGCTTGCTGCTCGAGGTCGAGGTAGCCGAGCGAGAACAGCACTCTGACCTCCTCGAGGCGCTCGTTGGCGTCGTGATAGGCCTCCAGCAGGTCGTTCGCGGCCGTCAGCGAATCGACATAGCCCAGAATCTCTTCCAGGTTGCGCACAGGCTCCGCCGCGTCCGGCGGGATCTCGATCCGGGTGTCGCTGCCGAGTCTCGGTTGCGCGCTGAGCACCGGCACGATCAGCGCGGAATGATGCGCCGTCATGGCGCGCCCCGACTCGGTCACGAGTATGGGCGGCGGGACGTCGTTCGCCTGACAGACCTCGCCTACCGTGCACACGATGGCGTTGGCGTATTCCTGCAGGCTGTAGTTGATGCTCGCATCCTCTTCGTAATGGCCCTTGTCGTAGTTGACGCCAAGCCCCCCGCCCAGGTCCAGATACTCGACAGCGAATCCGCGCCGTGAAATCTCGACGTAGATTCGCGTAATTTCCTTCGTTGCCTGTTTCAGCACCTGGATGTCCGCGATCTGGCTGCCGATATGGCAGTGCAGCAGGCTCAGGGACTGCTCGAGGCCGCGGCGTTCGAGCTCGTCCAGCATCTTCACGAGCTCGGCGATGTTGAGCCCGAACTTCGAATTGACGCCCGACGATTCCGACCAGCGGCCCGACCCTCTCGTCGCCAGCCGGACCCGGACGCCTAGCTTCAGATCACCTTCGGCCAAAGACAGGAGCTCGTCGAATTCGGCCATTCGCTCGACCACCGGAACCACGTTCTGCCCGAGCTGCTGCCCGGCAAGCATCAGACTCAGCATCGAACGGTCCTTGACGCCGTTGCAGACCAGCAACGTGTCCTGGTCTATCTGCGGCAACGCAGCAATCAGCTCGGCCTTCGACCCGCACTCGAGACCCAGACCAAACGGCCGCCCGGCGTCGAGAATCTCGTCGACAACCTCGTGCAGCTGATTGACCTTGATCGGATAGACGCCGCGATACACGTTGCCGTAACCGGCCTCGGCGATGGCGGCGGCAAAAGCTTCGTTGAGCCGCCTGACCTGCGCGCTGAGGATGTCCTGAAACCGGATCAGAACCGGAAGCTTGACGCCACGCCGGCGCAGCTCGTCGACAATCGAAACGATATCCAGGGTCGTATTCTTGTCGTCATGCGCGTGGACGGCCATGTGGCCATGCTCGTTGACGAAGAAATACGGCTCGCCCCAGCTCCCGATCCGGTACAGCTCGCTGGATTGCTCGACGGACCAGCTCGTGGTCCCGGGTTCACGGATCTTGGCTACCATCTCAGAGCCCCAGGACGCAGGCGAAAACCAGCGGCGCGACAATGGTTGCATCCGACTCGATGACGAATTTCGGCGTCGATGCGGAAAGCTTGCCCCACGTGATCTTTTCGTTCGGCGCGGCGCCGGAATAAGAGCCATAGCTCGTCGTCGAGTCGCTGATCTGGCAAAAGTATGCCCAGCGCTCGACGTTCTCGTAGCGCAGATCCTGCTCCAGCATCGGCACGACGCAGATCGGAAAATCACCGGCGATGCCGCCACCGATCTGAAAAAACCCGATCGGGCTCGACTGGCTCAGGTCCCGGTACCAGCCGGCCAGATGCATCATGTACTCGATACCCGTCCGCACGGTTCCCGGGCTGGAAATTCTGCCCCTGATGCATGCCGCAGCGAAGAAATTACCCAGGGTCGAGTCTTCCCAGCCGGGCACGTAGAGCGGCAGGTCTTTCTCGGCCGCGGCAACGAGCCAGCTCTCGGCCGGGTCGATCTGATAGTACGGTTCCAGTTCACCCGACTTCAGCGAGGCGTAGAGAAACTCGTGCGGGAAATAGCGCTCGGACGCGGCATCTGCCGCCTGCCACCGGTTGAACAGGAAGCGCTCCACCCGACGCATGGCTTCCTCCTCCGGAATGCAGGTATCGGTTACGCGATTCAGGTGTTGCTCGAGCAGCGCCTCTTCCTGCTCGGGAGTCAGGTGCCGATAGTGCGGAATGCGCACATAGTAGTCGTGCGCGACGAGATTGAATACGTCCTCTTCGAGGTTTGCGCCCGTGCAGCAAATCGCGTGGACCTTGTCGGCCCGAATCATCTCGGCGAGCGACAGCCCGAGCTCCGCCGTGCTCATGGCGCCGGCCAGCGTGATCATCATCGAGCCGCCACTTTCCAGGTGTCTCACATAAGCCTCCGCAGCATCGACGACCGCGGCCGAATTGAAATGCCGATAGTGACGCCTGATGAATGCCGAGATCTCGCCCATGTGCTCTGTTCTTATTGTTCCGGCTCGAAACCCGCAACGATAGCGGGAATCTGCTGCGTCAGGCAATGCAGCGCGCCCAATCCGACGATCAAATCGCGACAGTCGATGGGCACGACGCGGCGCGAAGGCAGGCAATCGGCCAACACGCCCGCGGCAACCGCGTCGGCAGGCAGGCCGAAAGCGGGCATCAGGACAACCTCATTCGCGATATAGAAGTTCGCGTAACTCGCGGGCAGCCGACTGCCCCCGCGCATCACGGGATCCGGCAGCGGCAACTCGCGGACGTCGAGCTTTCTGCCGCGTCGGTCACGATATTCCTCGAGTCGCCGAAAGTTGTCTCGCAGCGCGCGATAATTCGGGTCCGCCTCATTATCGGTCACCACCGCAACTACGCTGCGCGGGCCGACGAATCGCGCCAGATTGTCGATGTGGCCATCGGTATCGTCACCATCGATCCCCTCCCCCAGCCACACGCATTCGTTGGCGCCGAGCAGGTCCCTGAGCCAGGTCTCGATCTCGCTGCGACCGAGTGACGGATTGCGATTCGGATTCAGCAGGCATTGCTCGGTAACGAGCGCGAGCCCCTCGCCGTCGACGTCGACCGAGCCGCCCTCGAGCACGATCGGGCAGTGAACGCGGGGCAGCCCGAGCAACTCGGCCATCCGTGCGGCGACGGCACGATCCCGGTCGTACGGCGGATACTTGCCGCCCCAGGCGTTGTAGTCGAAATCGACGGCGGTCGCGCCCGCCGGCGCGCCCGAATCTCGAACGACGATCGCGCCATAGTCCCGGATCCAGGCGTCGTCCGTCGCGACATGGAACAGTCGGATGCGATCGCCCGGGACGCGATCCGCCAGCAAGCTCTCGACCCGGCGGGCCTGAAGCTCGTCCTGAACATTGATGCAGACGATCTCATGCGGCGCCAGCGCGGCGACGACCTCTGCCATCGCCGCTTCTGCCTGCCCGAGCACACGCGGCCAGGTCTCACGATTGTGCGGCCAGGAGATCCAGGTCGCATGGTGCTGCGACCATTCGGCCGGCATCGACCGCACGACTGTCTCGGTGACCATGGTGAGTAATAGGCTGACGGGCAATGCTGAGCGGAGCGCGATATTAACTGTATCGAGCGCCCGAACGCGACCCGAACGAACGCGGTATCATCGAGGCATGAACCTGGTCAGAACGTTTCTGTTGGTCACGCTCGTCGCCGCAGCGCCGGGCGCCATGTCGCAGGCACCGGAAGCCGGCAGGCTGCTGGTCTCGAACCCCGGGCTCAACGACCCGAATTTCTCCGAAACCGTGTTGCTGATTCTGCTCCACGAAGACAACGGAACGGCGGCGATCTTTCTCAATCGACCAACCTGGATCGACCCTCGCGAAGCGTTTCCCGAGATCGACACTCTGGCCGATTACGATGGCGCGCTGTTCCGTGGCGGCCCGATCGCTCCGGCCGAGCTGCTGCTGCTGTTCGAGCACGCGGGCGCGCCCCCTGCCGGTGTGCTGCCGGTCCTCGACGGCATCTATTTCAGTCCGAATCCGGCGCTTTTGGCTGATATCGATTCGACCTCACCCGATGCGCCGCGGGTCCGCTTGTTCGCCGGACGCGCCGAATGGGGGCCCGGCCAGCTGGCCCGGGAAATCGCCGCAGGCAGATGGCGGGTGGTTGGTGCCGACGCCGACGATCTGTTCGACGAAGATACCGCGAACCTTTGGCAGCGAATGCCCCTCGCCGGCGACGGCGTGACGGCCTTTCTGAACTAGCGCGACCGACTCATGGCCGTCATCGATGTGCATACGCACATGCTGACCCGGGACTATCTGGATCTGCTCGAAACGCACGGTGCGCCCGATTACACCCGCAGCCTGAATCCGGCCGGTCAGGAGACGATACTCCGCAAAGGTGCGCCGTTCTTCACGCTGAGCGAGCCGATGTGGGACTACGAGATGCGCATTCGCGACATGGATCTGGCCGGCGTCGATCTCGCGATCGTTTCGCTGACCTGTCCCAACGCCTATTTCGGCGACGCAGAAACGAGCCTCAGAGCGGCGCGCAACGTCAACGACTCCATGAGCGAGCAACAGACGGCGCGACCGGACCGCATCCGCTGGCTCGCATCGCTACCCTGGCAGTATCCGGAGCTTGCACTGCAGGAGCTCGAGCGCTCGACTGCGGCCGGTGCCGTCGGCGTGATGGTGATTGCCAATATCGCCGAGCGCCAGCTGACCGACGCGGACTTCGAGCCGATCTGGCGGGAGATCGATCGGCGTGGCTTGCCGGTGCTGGTGCATCCGGGTCCTCCGGTCGGGGCGGCAGACCTCGGACTCGCCGATTACGGCCTGGTTCCGGCCGCCGGCTTTCCGTTCGACACGACGATCGCTTTCGCCCGACTCTTTCTGGACGGCTTTCTCGATCGCTACCCGAACCTCAAGCTCATCGCCTCGCACGGAGGCGGCGCGCTGCCCTACCTCGCAGCGAGACTCGATCGCTGCCACGAACAGCTCCCGGCGGCGAGCAGCGTGACGCAAACGAAACCGAGCGAGTATCTCCGGCACATCTACTACGACGCGGTGGTCTACAGTCAATCCGCGCTCGAACTTTGCCTCGAGGCGTCAGGCTCGGACAGCCGCGTGCTCTACGGCTCCGACTATCCGCATAACATCGGCGACATGGCGGGATGCCTCGCCCGCGTCGACGCGCTGGCGCCAACCCTGGCGACCCGTGTTCGCGGCACGAACGCGGAGCAGCTGTTCAATCTGTGACCGGGGCGTGTGGCCTGAGCCATAGCCACCAGATCGCCGCGCAGGTGACGCCTGAAGCCGCCACCACCCAGGCCATCGGCATAGGCGACGGCTCGACGGACCGACTCAGGGCCGCAGCGACGAGCCCGCCGATGAAAAACTGATTCACCCCGAACAGCGACGACGCGGCTCCCATGCTCTCCGGGAACCGGCTCAGCGTTCGCGCAACCGTGTTGGAAAAAACAGCGCCGATACCGACGACGTAGAGCGCGAGTGACGCCACGAGACTGATGACGCCGGCGCCGGCAAGCGACGACAGCAAAACGGCCACACCACCCACGGCGAGCGTGCTCGAGCCGAATGCGAGCATCCGCGAGATCCCGAGCTGGGCTACGTAGTGACTGTTCAGATAGGCGCCGATCGAGCCCCCGAGCATGACGATCGAAAAGCAGATGCCGAACTGCTGCGGCGTCAGCTCGTAGAAATCGACGAAAACGAACGAAGCCGTGCTGACGAATGCAACCACGCCAATGAAGCCGAAAGCCGAGCACAGCATGTAACCGATGGCCTGGGAATCCCTGATGACCGGGCCATAGGCTCTGAGACTCGCCATGACCGTACCGCTGACCGCATGCTGGGCGCGCGGCAATGCGACGATCGTCACGAGCAAGCACGCGAGACCCGCGCCGCCCTGCATCCAGAACACGGCGGGCCAGTACTCGAAGCCGGCCACATAGCCGCCGACCAGCGGTGCAAGGACCGGGGCGAAGAACATGAAGATCGAAACCCAGGACAGGGCGCGGGATGCCTCCGCGCCGCGCCACCGGTCGAGGATGATCGCTCGCGACAGCACCATGCCGGCAGCGGCCGCAAACCCCTGCAACGCGCGGGACAGGACCAGCAGGACGAGCGTGGGCGACAGGGCCGCGAGCATGGCCGCGACGACATAGAGCGTCAGCCCCAGACACAGTATCGGCTTGCGTCCGAACCGGTCGGACAGGGGCCCGTAGACCAGCGCGCCCAACGAGAACCCGATGAGGATCGCGCTCATCGTCAGCTGGACGTCGGCGCCGGAGACGCCGAGCCCTGCCGCGACCAGCGACATCGATGGAACGTAAAGGTCGTTAGAGAGCGGCCCGAGCGCGGCGATCGCGCCGAGGAACGGAATCAGGATCGAGAACGTGGCCCGTTCGCCGCCCGGTGCGCTCGTATCTGACTGCGACACGCGACTCAATCGACCGCCATCGTGGCGACGGTACAGCCAACCGCAAAGATGGGTATCGGCGCATAGAACATCAGCTCGCCGGTCGCCCCCTCCGTTGCCCCGGCGACTGCGATGAAAGTGCGGATCTCGAACCCGCCCTGACCCGCATCGCGCAGGGTCTCCTCGTCGCTGTAGGCAACCAGCTCCTCGCGTCGATTCCGCAGGAAACGATGGAGGAAATCGCGATCCCAGGACTCGTTGATCGTGCCCGAATCGGGCGTCGCCGGCCAATGCGAGATGCCACCCGTCCCGACGATCGCGATTCGCTCGGGAACCGCATCACAGGCATGGCGCAACGCGCGGCCGAACTCGTAGGCGCGCTCCAGCGGCGTCAGTGGCGGCCCCTGGCAATTGACGTTGACCGGGATCACGGGCAGGTCGTAGCGCGGCGTCAGGAAATGCAGCGGCACCATGATGCCGTGATCGAACTGCCACTCCTCGGCATAAGCCACGTCGATCGACGGCAGGATAGACTCGATCAGCCGGCGCGACAGATCCGCATTGCCCGGCACCTCGGTGCGTTCGATGCCGAGCCATTCCTCGTCCTCGATGGGACCGTAGTAACTCGCACCCATGCCGACGCAATAAGCCGGCATGTTGTTCATGAAAAAGTTGGCAAAGTGCACCGCAGCGATGACGATCAACGCGTCGGGGCGACTCGCTTCGAGCCGTTCACGCATCTCATCGAGCCTGGCGTAAAAGGCGTCCCTGAGCTCGGGGTCGGCACGTTCGGCGCGCCCGGTAATCCCGGGTGCGTGACTGCAGACGCCGGCGAATACCAGGCTCATGCCGTCCGATCCCTGAGCATCGAATAGAGGCCGGCCCGGACCGGGCCATGCCGGCGCACGCCCTCGCGCATCGCCTCGATGTATTCGTCCCACTCCTGCCCGATCATTGCCGCATAGTGCATGAGAATCTGCCCGTTCACGCCCATGACGTACAACAGGCCGATGTCGCCGTCGACGATCGCTGAGCGTTCTTCGTCGGTGAGCTGGTATTCGCGCAGCAAGCTGTCCCGATCGTCACCGAACCGCGTCCGGACGTGCTCGTCCCGGTTCAGCTGGTACATCAGTTTCTGGACATAGTAGAGGCTCATCGCCCGAGCCTCGGCACCTTGTGCGTATCGAACGCAATGCAGACGTTTTTCGTTTCCATATAGAAGTCGAAACTGTAATCGCCGCCGTCGCGCCCGATGCCGCTGGCCTTCATGCCGCCGAAGGGAGACGGCAGGTGACGGTTGTTCTC
>DATCZB010000300.1:0-24314 GCA_036526155.1 Gammaproteobacteria bacterium | reverse complement strand
TGGGCGCCCCAGGAAAATGAACTCGTGCCCTCGAGCTGCTTCGATCGCGCATTCTCCTGGTTGTTGTCGCCCGTGCCCGCTTTTTCAATTTCGGTGATGACCTCGTAGTAGGCCGGCATGTCCTCGACTGTGACGACGTTGATGACCTGCGGGTACCCCTGCATGTCGATGTCGAGCCGGGCGCCCATGTCGATGAGCTCGATCTGGACCACGCTGCCGATCGGCATCTCGTCGAGCTGGTCACGAGCGGACTTGCCTTTGGGCGGCGGCCGCTCGCCGTTGATCAGCAGATTCGACCTGACACCGGACAGGCCGCGTCCACCCTGGCTCTCCTGAGTGTCGGCACCCGGGAGGCGCTCGACCATATCGAGCGCGGTCAGCGGATCGAATTCCATGAAGTAGACGGGGGTAAAAACACGGATACCGCCGCCGCCGACATCCTCGATCTGGGCCGAAGCGCCAGTCCACGGAGTCAGGAGCAGCGGCAGGAGTCCTATGGCCGATCGGCGCAGTTCGACTTTCATCCGGCTCGCAAGTCCTTGTGAGTCAACCCCAAACACCCATTCAGCACCCTTGCAGCGGCGCCGAATGGATCCCCGAATCTTAAGGAGGCGATTGGGGATCCCGCGGGCCCCTAATCACTACCTGCATAGTGTGGCAATTCGTCAGGCCAGCTGTAAGGGATTCAGATCTTTATTCAGACAGAGTTAAGAAATCTTTAGTCTGGCCAAATCCGCCTGATTCCAGGGCGCGGGAGCGCAAACCGTCCCCGGCATCGGCTATCGACCGGCGCCGGCCTACTCGAACCTCCCCTCTTCCCTGGCTTCCATCGGCATCAGCGCGGCCTTGATGACGGCGCCCCAGATCGCGTTACCCAGGTCGTTGAAGTGCAGGTTGTCCGCGACGAAGATGTCTGTCATCACGTTGCCGTCGCTGTCGAGAAAGGGGGTTGCGACATCGACGTAGTAGACCAGCGGATCCTGGTCCGCGATGGCCCTGTAGCCCTCACTGACCCGCTGCGCCACGGGCCACCGGGCCCAACGCAGAACGCTGGGTTTGACCGCAAGCACATAGATCCGCGTTTCCGGCAACGCCTCGTGAACCCGCTCGATGATCTGCTGCAACTGGCCGAGGATCAGCTCGTCCGGGACAGGCTCGCGGGCGCCCGTGTCGTTGTCACCTTCATAGATCAGGATGGCGCGCGGCTTGTACGTGAGCGCGACACGATCGAGGTAGTGGAGCACGTCGTTCATGACGCTGCCGCCGAACCCGCGCGGGATCACCGTGAGCGGGGCCAGCGCCTCGGCGGCCTGGTCGTTCCAGCGGGCGATGCTCGAGCTGCCGGTCAGAACAATCGCGCCTTCCGGCGGCGGGGCGATCCGATCCTGCGCCTCGAAAGCGAGGATCGCGTCTTCGAATCGCTCGGGGTCCGGCAGTTCCTGCGCATGCGCGGGGCTCGAGACAACGGCGAACGCGACCGCGAGCGCGCCCAACAGGCGTGCTGTCGGGCTTTGCATGACTCTGGTCATCATCGGGCTACTGAATCGGCGCGGCGTCCGGCGGCGGTGCGCCGACGCCTGTGGAACCGGCAAACAGACGCGTGCCATCCGGCAACGTGACGTCTCGGCCGTTGGCGCGATTCGAGCCGTCACGCGCCTGATAGCCCTCGACCATGACCTCTGTTCCCGGTTGCACGGAGTCCCTGGTCCAGCCGCGCCGGACCAATACGCCGGGCGGACCGGCCTCGATCATCCAGCTCTCGACCGTGCCGTCTTCCTGGGTGACGTCGAGGTGGAGCCAGGAGTGCGGATTGATCAACTCGACGCGCGTGATCGTACCGCTCAGGACCACGGGCCTGGTTGCATCGAACTCGGATGAGAACGCATGGTGCGCCTCACCGGTCGACGCGAGCCCGAGCCATCCGCTCATCAGAACCACGCTGCTGACGACAGCGACTGATTTCGTTGCCATGCGCTAACCTCCTAACCTTGCGCTCACCGGGCTTCGCTCTCGGCCGCGCGATCGCCACTGAGGATATTCTGCATCGCGTAATTGCCTTCATGACAGGCGTATTCGACGATTTCATACAGCCCGTCGTCCTTGACGAAAGGAAAAGCCGCCGTCCAGGGCTCGGTCCAGATCGTCGGATCCTCGACCGTAAACATGTACTCGAGCATGTCCGGGCCGACGCGCGTGAAACGCTCGGTCAGTTTCATGTTCTCGCCGGCACCGCGGTACGGCACCCGGCCGTTGAAGTTCGTGACCTCGACGACGAGCGTGTCGCCTTCCCACCAGCCGCGCGACTCACCGAGCCACTGCCTGATGCCCGATCCGGCCCGGGCGCGCCCGTCGGTCGGTATGACGCGCGTCTCGTGGATCATCTCCTTTTGTATCGCGACGAAACCCGGCCCCTGCACGATCTGCAAGCCGTTGTTGTATACGCCCGGCGTCATCATGCTCGGCAGCCCCTGGGTGATGCATCGCACCCACGAGCTCATGTCCTCGGGGCCCCGCGGGCCGTCCTGTGCCTGCTCGGCGCGCGCCGCCGCAAGCATTGCCTCGGCGCCCGGCGCCAGCGGCGGCAGCCGACCGTCGGGCGGGTCGATGATCATCGCCACCTGGGTCAGCGGATCCCACTTCGAGTAGCCCAGCGTCGTATCGCGCCATTCGCGCTCATAGCCCCAGATGCTGCCGAGCGTGCCGCGCTCCCGTCGCGCGGCCGCCTCTTCAGCGGTCAGCTCCTCGACGTCGGCCAGATCGAGCGGCCGCTCGAGCGGAATGCCGTGCGCCGCATCGCCGGTCCACATGCCCTGCAGATCGGGCTCACCCCAGGGCGTCTGCGGCACGTTGTAGGCTTCCTGGCGCTCCAGCGTCTCGCCGGTAAATGTGGCGTCGGCTGCGACGCCCGACCAGCCGCTCTCGACGACCGCGAGCCGGACCCGATCGGGACCCTCGATGAACGCGCGCCTGGCGTCGCTCCGGGCGCCGGGCGGCACGGTCGGTGCCTGCTCGAAGACGACCGCAAACTCGCGCAGGTCGGCGGTCAGCGAATCCAGATCGTCGACGATGAAGCCGAGATGGTCGAGCGTCCGGCGCGCGGTCGGCGCGGGCGTGCCCTCGCCGTGCTCGGACACGAGCAGCCAGTAGTCGCCGAACCTGAGACCGTCGAGGCGGCCCTTGAGGCTTGCGCGCTCGCCACCCATGACCTGTTCGTACCAATCGAGCGTCGCCTCGGGATCGGTTGCGCTCAGGTGCACGTGATGAAACCCGAGCCGCTCGGGATCCTCGACGAGCTCGATGCGCGTGCCCCAGGGATCGAAAATGAAACCGAGCTTGAACAGACCCGGCACATCGCGCAGCGTCGAGCCGTCTTCGAATCGCTGCAGCCGGACGCCGCGTCCACCCACGCCCGCGCTCTCGAGGTCGGCCATCTTGGCTTCGAGATCGGCAAACGAAAACCCGATGTGATTCAGGCCCGTGCCCTGGGTGCCGCCGAGCACCGATTGCGCCGCGAAGATGACCTCGACGCCCTGGCAGTCAACGGCGTCACTGCGATCCGCGAGCGGCTCGCAGTCGAGGCGGTCGGCATACCAGCGGACCGCCTCGATCGGACTCGGCGCCGCAATGTGGACGTGATGGTAGTCAGCGGCTGCTGCAGACGTCGGCAGCCAGGCGGCCGCAATGAACAAACCCGGCAAGAATCGAGCGACTCTGTTCGGTGTCATATCTCAATACCTCGGCAATTCGAATGGCACGGACGCGGCTTACTCCGCCGCATCGTCCGCCGTCTCTCCGAGCAGGTGCCCATAGAGCAGCTCCTCGGTAAATTCGACACACTTGAACTCGAGCACGCGCGCGCCCTCCTCGAGGCGCCGGTACAGCGGCATGCGCATCGTCCAGGGTCGGGTGAAGACATCGGGATCCTCGATCGTCGCCTCATACATCAGCGCGTCCGGGCCGAGCGGCGTGTAGCGCTCGGTAACCCGCAGCGCGCTGCTCGCGAAATTCCCGGCGCGGTCGAACCAGGACAGGCCGTTGAAGCCCGCCGCGTCGACGACGAGCGTGTCCCCGTCCCACCGGCCGTGCGAGCGACCCATCCAGGTGTCGATCGGCGCAGGCTCGGGGTTTTCCTTGTCCATGTGGATCGTGCGATTGGCCTCGGCGAAACCGTAGACGATCATGATCGTGTCCGTGCCCTGGATGATCTGGAACGGATAGGGCAGATACGTTGCCCGCGGCACGCCGGGCAGGTAGCACCTGATCTCGGGGTCCTCGGTCCAGCGATTCTCGAAGTTGCGCTGCTGCTGCTCGAGCGCCCAGGGCTGATACGGGATCTCGTTGCCCACGACGACGCCAAGCCCGGGCGGGACGGCGCCGATTGCGCCGGTTTCGGGCGGCCCGGCGCTCGCCGAATGATCCTGGATGTCCCAATGGGCCGTGCCGATCGCCTGCCAGACGCCGTTCAGATCGGGATTCCCGTCCCAGGCGCGCGGAAACGCGGACGCCCCGCCTTGCGCGAAGATTGCGGGCGCCACCAGCGACAAAGCCGCCAGGTGCGCAGCGCCGACGATCACTCTTCTGATCAGGTGATTCAATGCTCTGTACCCCCAGCCTCGATAATGGCACGGGGGCCGACAAAAGCAACTGCGGGACCCAACGACGCCGGCGCGCGACCGGCACTCGCCAGGCTAGTCCGGCGCAGCCGGTCAGTCCTGCTGGAACTCCGGCGTCATGTCGATGCAGGTCTCACGCTGGTACGGCACATCCGAGAGATACATGACGTCATAACTGGCATACGGCTCGGCCAGATAGACCGGATCCGTCGCCGAATAGTCCCGCCTCAGCGCCATCGTCTCGGGATCGAGCGTGAAGCGCTCGACGATATGCAGTTGCTCGCTGCTCCGGGTCGGCGGCGACAGCACGCCCGCGGCGAATCCGATCGTGTCGACGACGAGCGTATCGCCTTCCCATTGCCCGATCGAATGACCCGCATAGCTCGGCTCGAGATCATCCGGATGCGCTTCCATGCCGACATGGATGCGGCGCTCGAAGTTGTAGAGGCCGTACGTGATGTCGATGACTCTCTGCCCGTCGGGCAAAACGCGCTGCACGAAGCGATTGATCGGCCAGTCGGCCGTCCAGTCGCGAATGAAGCTCGTCGGCCGGCAGGCGAACCACGGGTTGTCGTCGGGCGAACGGCCATCGAATGCCTCCGCAGCGGCGCGACCCGCCTCCGTGTAGACGGGGCGTGGCCGGGGTGGCTGCAAGGCACGAATGTCAGCGGCCGTCAGCTCGCCGCTGGCGAATTCCTCGATCAGGCTCTTCGGAATCATCGAGCCATTGCCGCCCTCGGGGCCGATCGTCAGCACGAGCTGCTCGACGGCCCAGTCACCGCTCAGGTTGAGATCGCCATTCGCCAGACGCAACGGCCGGTTCGACAGGTCGACGGCCGAATCCGTCTGGAACTGATCGTTCCGACCGACCTCGACCGAGTCGTCGATCGTGACCGTCTCGATGTAGCAGGCCGTCGGATCATCGCGATGCGGGCGACCATAGATTTCGACCTGTGCGCCGACGACGAAAATGTCGGTATCCCAACCGGCACGCCGGAGCAGGCTCGCGGCACGCATCTCGCACTGCATGTGGACGACTTCGCCGTCTTCGCCAATCATGTCGAACTCCATATAGGAGTGCGGATTGACGAGATTCATCTTCGTGATCGTCCCGGACCACGTTCCCTCAAGATCCATCTGGAACAGGCCGAAGCCATGATGAGCCAGCGCCGGCAAAGCGAGGCAGCCGAGCGCTATGGTGGTGATGGCTGAGCCGATATGGCGATAAGCGTGCTGCATGAGTCGACCTGCATTCGTTAATTCGGTCGCTAGTATAAGGCCGGCGAATTCGATCGCCACGCCGCCGCCTTCCCCTGCCCGAAGCGAACACCTATTATCGATGAGTGACTCTGGGGGGAGTTATCGAATGAGACCTTGCATCCACGCAACGACTGTTCGTGCGGCTTCAGTGGCGCTGATCGCGGCAATCTCCTTGTTCATCTCGATTCCTGCGCTGGCGCAACCGCGAAGTCTGCCGCGCCCACCGTTGCCCGACGAGCCCGTCGTCGTTGCCACGGTCGAAGGGCCGGTTCGGGTCGTGCCCGTGGTGACCGGGCTGTCGCACCCGTGGAGCATGGCGTTCCTGCCGAATGGCGACATGCTCGTTACCGAGCGCGCGGGGCGTCTCCGGCTCATCCGCGACGGCGTCCTCGACCCGACCCCGATCGGCGGGGTGCCCGCGGTGCATGCGGTGCGCCTTTCCGGCCTGATGGACATCACGCTGCACCCGGACTTCGAGCAGAACCGGCTCGTCTATCTGACCTACACGAAGAACATCCGGCAGGAACCGCTCGAGGTCGCGACGACGCTCGCGCGCGGCCGGCTCGAGGGCCATGCACTGGTCGATGTCGAAGACATCTTCATGGCCGATACCTGGCCCGGCAACGGCGGCTCGGCTTCGCGAATCGTTTTCGCTCCGGACGGCACGCTCTACATGACCACGGGCGCGTCGAATGGTCCGTTCGCCCAGGAGCCCGGCAACGCGCGCGGCAAGATCCTGAGGCTCAACGACGACGGTACGCCCGCAGCCGGCAATCCGTTCGCAGGCACCGAGGGCTACCGGCCCGAGATCTTCTCGCTCGGCCACCGCAACCAGCTCGGCCTCGCCTTCAATCCCCACACGGGAGAGCTCTGGAACAGCGAGATGGCCCCGAACGGCGGCGACGAGGTCAACATCATCCTGCCGGGCGCCAACTATGGCTGGCCGCTCTACAGCTATGGCCGCACCTATGAAGGGCCCGAGGTATCGAGGCCGCCCTGGCGCGAGGGCATCGAGCTGCCGTGGGCGCACTGGATGCCGGGCATCTCGCCGTCGGGCCTCTCCTTCTATACCGGCGACAGATACTTCGAACCGTGGAACCGCAGCGTTTTCATCGGCGCGACCCGGGTTGGGCAGATCCAGGGCACCGGCTATCTTTCGCGAATTCAATTCGACGAGAACGGCAACGAGCGCCGGCGCGAGCAACTGCTGACCACGCTGGCACAGCGCATCCGCGATGTCCGGCAAGGTCCCGACGGTTACCTTTATCTGTTGACCGAAGAGGACGACGCGGCATTGCTGAGGCTCGAACGGGCCGACGACTGACAGCAGGCCCGGCCGATGGCGGTAAGCGACGCGACTGATGGAACTGGGGACGAACGTGCGCAGAGCAACTGAGGCGATTCTGGCCGCGACCGTGCTTGGCACTGCCGCATCGGCCTGGGGCCATCACGGCATCGGCCGCTACGATCCGACCGGATACATCGAGCTCGAAGGCCGCGTGACGGGGCTCGACTTCGTCAATCCCCATTCCTACGTTCACTTCGACGCGGTCGGCGCCGACGGCGAAGTCGTCGCGATGCGCTGCGAGATGCGCGCGGCCACGGTGCTCAGGCGCTCGGGCTGGTCGCCCGACATGTTCGTGCCGGGTGTCCCGATTGCGATCACGGGCCGACCCCATCGCGACGACCCGACCGCGTGCCATGTCGACACGATCACGCTCGGTGACGCACCGACACTCGAGCGCTACGAGCAGCTCAGCGACGCCGCAGCATCGGGCCGCGGCGAACGGCCGTTGCGCCTGCCGACGGGCGAGCCGAACCTCGCCGGCGACTGGGCCCAGGAGCAGCACATCCTGGCGAACCCGCCCGGCGGACGCGTCGGGCTCGTGCCGATGAGCCAGGTCGCCGCGATCGAGGCCGGGGAATTGCCGATGCCGGATGGCCCGGCCGGCTGGTTCCCGCCGCCCGTGACTTTGACGGCGGCTGGCCAGGCCGCGGCCGAGGCGCTGCGCGAACGGTCAACGGCCGACGACCCGCGCCTCTCCTGCCAGATCACGAGCATACTGTTCGACTGGGTCTTCGACGGCACGATCAATCGCATCACGCAGAGCCCGGATGTCATTACGCTCGAATACGGTGCCGGGCTGACCCGGACGGTGCACGTTGGAATGACCGGGCACCCGGCTGATATCGCCCCGAGCCGCGGCGGCCACTCGATCGGCAGATGGGACGGGGACACGCTCGTCGTCGACACGGTCGCGTTCGAGCCCGGCAGCCTGGCCGGGTCTGTCCCGCACAGCGATCAGCTGCACATCGTCGAGCGCTTTACGCTGAATCCGGCGACGCTGGAGCTGACGCGCGACTACGTGGCCGAAGATTCACTCTACTTCGCTGACCAGTATGTCGATTCCGACATGGTTCTGCCGGCCGACGCGCCGTTCGCCGTCGACGACTGCGCCGAGCTCGCGCCGGAGTATCAGTAGCCCGGGCAGCAATGAGCCCCGCTGCGCGGGGCGCAAAGCCCCGATCGAAGCGTCAATCTGTCGCGAAGCAGTAGAACAGCCCGGCACCGCCACTGCGCGTCAGCTTTTCCTGCGAGCAGCCGTGCGACTCGTGCGCCGAGTTCCACGACGGGCCGGTGGGTCCGCCGCCCACCCGGTCGTGGTGACCGACCTTCGTGAACGAGTTCCAGTCGTCCGTGCTCGTCGTCCAGTTGTTGCAGGTCATGTTGACCGGCATGCGATCAGGTGAGCCTTCGGGCTGGCTGCGGGCAGGCGGTGTCGGCACGGCAGGTGCCAGACGCCCGTCCGGCGTCGACCCGGTCATGATGTCGTGCATGTTGGGCTGATCGCCGACACCGTTGATCATGGTCCCGAGTTCCGTGACGGAATTTTCCTTGCTGAGCTGATTGTTGTCGCTATGCAGGTCGTCGACGCTCGCAGCGACCTGAACACCGTTGAAGTTGTACCAGGGCCCGGCACCGATCCGGTCCCGTGCGTGGATATCGGGGCTGCCGCCTTCGGCCGCCGCACTCAGGTAGGCGCGCCAGGTCTTGTCGCCCGCGCCGACATCGGCAGCCAGGGCCGTGCAATGCGCGTCGGCGCCCGCGAGGCCACCGAGATTACCGCCGTCGCCGGAACCGACGCTCGTGAGAAAGAAGCTCATATTGGCAGCCGGTCCATCCTGAGCCAGAGCGATTCCGCTCACGGCCGCTATTGCCGATGCAACCAGCAGCGTCTGGGTCTTGCGTACGAACATGCGATTCACTCCTCTTATGATTCTTGAAAGGCTGCGAAGCCCCGGTCGAAAATCAGCCCCTGAAGGCTAGCACGATGTTGCACCCGCCGAACTCGTTTTTCGTCCATGCTTCGGCGGTGTTCAGGCGGCCCAGTTCTCGACCCTGAGCCCCTTCACGCGTTTGAACTCACGCTGATTGTTCGTCACCAGAATCAGTTGCCCGGCCCTGGCATGCGCTGCGATCCAGAGGTCGTTGGGCCCGATGGGCCTGCCGGCATCTTCGAGCCCAGCCCGGATCGTCCCGTAGTGACTTGCGGCCTCGGGCGGCAACGGCAGGACTGTCGCCACACTCGTCAGCGCGGCAATACGTCGTTGGGCGGCTCCCGGGTCGCTGCTCCTTTCGGCGCCGGCGAGCAACTCCCCGAGCGCGATGACGGACACGGCGACCTGCCCCGGAAGCTTGCGATCGAGCGTGCGGACGACCTCGGGATGGCGGCCCGACAGCGCGTAGACGCAGATATCGCTGTCGAGCAGAAAACGGGCGGCCATCAGAGCCCTGAGAAGTCGCGTTCCTGCTGCTCGAGCTCCGGCGGCAGCTCGAAATCGTCGGGCCAGGGCGGCAATGGCTCGAGCAGCTCGGCAAGAGAAGTCGGCGCTTCCCTGAGCACAATCTCATTACCGCGCCGAAAGATCTCCACCTCCTTCACTTCGAAGCGAAACGCTTTCGGCAGCCTGACGGCCTGACTGTTACCCGACTGAAAAACGCGTGCTCTGGCCATGCTCTTCCGGCTGAATCAAATGTATATACATAAAAGATATACATTGATCGATTCATGATCAAGCGATCTCGTCAGGGCCTTGCCTGTTCGATTGTTAATGACCCCGCTGCACCGGAATAGCAACGAAACTCGTTGAACCACTGCATTTTCGCCGTACCGAGCCTCAGCCTGGCGAGGTGCAATCTTGCGCAGCTCGACTCCAAACCGAATCAAGGCCATTCGCGCCAGTGTCGGCATGTCACAGTCCGTATTCGCGAACACCTTTCGCTTGAGCTGCCTGCCGTCGCGGCAGGGCTTCGTGCTGCAGCGCAAACTTACTCGAACCGGAAGATGTCATCCTCGGGTTCAGGGCGCTGCATGCCGTCCTCGAAGTACTCCTCCCAGATCCTGGCCCATGGCCGGTCGTACCAGTCCGGAATGCGGTAGTCGATGACGGTGCCGGCCCTGACGGGCTGCAGCCGGCCGTCGATGTTGAACAGCGTCTGCTGGCACTCCTTGAACTGGAAGCGCTGGTCGGAACGGGGGCCCGCGCGCCAGGTGTAGACGATGTCGAGATTGAGCGGTTCGACGAACGCCGTCGGGTCGTACAGCGTGACTTCGAGGTTGAGATTACCCGCCTCGTCACGCGTGTAGATCTCGATCGCCTCGAAGTCGCTCGAGTACTCGGGCAAGGCATGCGACATCCACCAGCCCTGCACGTGTTTCGTCCACGCGATCAGCGTCTCGTCGTCCCAGAAACCGATGGTCTCGCCGTACCACTGCGAGATCAGCGTCGCGTGCTGCTGATCGATCAGGATCTGCCGCAGAAAGTTGAGCGCCGTGCCCGAGACGAGCTGAACGTGGTTGCTGTTGATCGACACCTGGATATCGCGAATGCCCTGGGCCCACCAGCGGATCATGCCTTCGGGGTAACAGGTCGAGGACATCCACTGCGGCGAGTTGCTGACGCCGACGTGGTAGAGCGCCTGCGCAAACCGCTGCTGGTACTCGGGCTGAAGCATCTGCATCAGCGTGCCGGCCTGCACGTTATTGCCGAAGGTCCACTGCTCGGGCTGCAGCGTGCGCGAGTTGTAATAGCCGTCCCATTCCGGCGGCGGGTTATCGCGATCGTAAGTCGTCGGCCCGCCGCGCGCCCGGGCGTCACTCAGCAAGGCGTTGAAGTGTTCCTCGGCCGTCGCATACGGATAACGGCTCCGAAGCTCATCCAGGGAGAGTCCGTGCTCGCAGTCGCCCCACTCGCCGACGAAATTATCGACCCACATCTCGCCGACCTGCCCCGGCGTGTTGCAGCGCGTGTAGCGCGGGTCCTGCCAGTACGCCGAATCGAGATAAAAGTCCTGCGTCGTGAAGAGATCGACCGGCAGAGGCTCGACACCGGGTGGCGGCACGGCAGCCTCGATGTGCGACAGCAGCTCCGGCGTCATCTGCGCGTTAGCGGCCGGCGCAACGAGCAACGCGGCTAGCGCCGCGACGACGTAACCGTTCGCGGAGCGGCTGTCAGGCGTACCAGCCAAGCTTGAAGCCCCACTGGCCGACGTCGAACGCCAGCGAGAGTCCCCAGTAGTAGAGGAAATACGAGCCGCCCGCGAGCAGCGCCAAAGCGCTCAGCATTCGAAACTTGTACGGCGTCCGGTTGGCAACGGCCATGATCCTGTTCTTGCCGAAATAGATCACGATGAAGAACAACAGCGCCATGACGGCGATCTGGCCGATCCCCTGAATCATCATCGTGATTGCGCCATAGAGCGGGTTATTGGCGCTTGCCGCATAGGCCAGGAATTCCCGGAACACGGGAAACGGGCGGCCGACGGCAAACAGCCCGACGAGCACACCGAGAATGGCACCTTTGGTCGTCGTCGAGCCTAATGTGTTGCGGACCGATTCGGGGATGGCGCGGACGAGATTATCGGCGAAACCCATCTCGAGCAGGCCCCAGATCAGCATGAATGACCCGATTGCCGTGAAGACGACATGGGCCTGGGCGAACCGGGCGCCGGTCTGGTTCAGGGATTCGACGACCTCGGGGCCGAGGAAGCCGATCACGAGCCCGTACACCCCGGAAACCACGAGCACGCCGGCAACGAACACCGTAAATGTGCCGAGCGCCGATGGTTTCCGTGCCGAGCGATCGATCGGGCAGGTGAGCCCCGGCAGCATGGCGAAAACGACGCAGTTGCATGCGGTGAATGTTGCGGCCAGCCCCGCAATCGCAGCGAACACGAGCCCGAAGGCGCTGCCGCGGGTCGCGTACTCGTCGGCCAGCGCGGCCGTATCGCCGATCGTGTTGCCGGCCACGAACTCGGCACCGAATTCGTCGACGAGCCGGAAATTCCAGAAGCCTGCGATCAGGACGGCCAGCACGATGGCGAGAACAGCGTACAGCGTGCGGCGCTTTGCGCTATAGGCTTGAAAGAAATCAGTTGCGCTCATGACATGACGCTCGGCCTCAGCGACCCGGCACGGACCTCGTTGGAGGAATCGGCGGCCGCAGGTTGCGTTCCCTGCCCGCAGAGCTCACGTCAATGTCGCAGGGCGCGATCTCGGGACAGTTATCGTCCCCGAGAATAATCTCGGTTCGGCGCAGCACGTTATCGGGCCCGGTCGGAATCGGAGCGAATCGCGGCTGCGCATCGCGCCGGCGCCCGCCGGCATCGAAAGACTGCTCGAAGAACAATTCCTCGATCGGCCCGACTCGGGCGACGTAGATATCGCGCACCGACTCGAGCTCGTCGATCGCGCCGTTGTTGCGCGCCGCGAGCAGCGCAAGGTGCCGATCGGGCGCGTCTTCGCGCTCGGCGGCCGTATACGTTGCCTGCACGCACGCGACGTAGACGCTCATTTCCGTAATGTAGCGGACCATCTCCTCGTTGAGCTCGCGCTCGATGCGCCCGCGGATGCGCTCGTCGGCCGGGAACGCCGGCAGGGACGGGATTTCGCAGGCGATCGCCGTGAAGCCCTGGCCGGCAAGCAGCGCGGCAATGACGAGCTGCGACGCTCTCATCGATACACCTCGGTCACGGGCTCACCTCGTTCGGCGTCTCTGCCTGCAGATAGTACCGCAACGTGACGGTGTCGGAGTCGGCGAGCTGCCCGTCGACGAGCCTGGGCCGGAAGCGGCTGCGCGCAACCAATTGTCGCAGCCGTCTCTCGTCTGCGCGCGTCGAGTTCTCCGACGTGTCGAGAATCTCGACCCGGCGACCCCTGCCTTCCCGCGTCACGTCGAAGGCGACGTCGATGAATCCCGTCGTCGCATCGGTCGGCTCCGTGCGCAACGGATTCGGCAGGAAAGCCGGCAGGACGACCGGCGTCTCGGGGGCGAAGATCGCAACGATCTCCGCCTGCGTCGAACCGCTTTGCCTGAGCCGGCCGAGCGCGAGCTGATACGTTTCGAGCGCCGCCTCCCGGAGCTTGCCGCTGCGTGCGAACAGGAGATCCCAGTCTGCGATCTCGACGAGCAGCCCGGTGGCTGCCTCCGGCGACGCGCCGCTCGCCGCTTCGTAGGCTGTGAGCCGGCGCAGACTCTCCCGTCCGAGCGCGTAGTCGCGGCCGTCGAGGTAGATGGAACCGTAGAGGAAGTTGATCCGCACCAGTGCGCGTTCCAGCGCTCTGATTTCCTCGCTCGCATAGAGCTCGTTAGCCAGCGCTGCCCGGATCGCATCGGAGTAGTGCATCTGCACTTCCCAGAGGATCGAGCGGATGACCACGCTCCGCCGGCCGGCGACGCATTCGCCAAACACGGAGTTGCTCCGGGTGACCGCAACCGGCTCCCGGTACCCGGTGTCGTAGTAGCAGCCAAAGAACACCTCGGCGGGCAGCTCGCCGGCGAAATACTGCTCGAGCACCCGCAGGCGCTCATCGCCGATCCGTCGATAAATCCCGATGCTGCGCTCGTCGCGCGGATTGCGGCCCGCGAGCACGAGCAGCGACTGCTCGAGGTTCCAGGTCTCGAACGTGTCGCCCCGATTCCGCGCAATCGCGATGCGCTGCTCGATGAGCGGAACCTGCTCGAGCGAGTGCAGCCCGTAATTGGCGCGCACGAGCTCCCGGGCACGCTCGACTGCGACCTCGGCCAGCGCATCGTTGCCGCTCTCCTCGTGCAGCAGACCGAGCGCCCTGAGCGGCCCGATCAGGTCGGCGGACATGGGTCCGGCGTCGGCCTCGACCTGCGCGATGCGTTCGACGAGCTCGAGCTCGGCCGCGTCGGCGTCGAGCTCGAAAGCGGCCTGCGCAAAAACCTCCCCCGCTGCGACGAGCACGAGCAGCACGCGCGCGAGGAAGGCAGTCACGTCAGTTCTCCGACTGCAACAGCACGAGGTTCTCGAGCGAATCGATATTGCGCGCAAGATCCGTCCGGCCCGGATTGCGGCTGACGACGCCACGCAGCAGCTCGAGCGCGCGAGTGAAGTTCTCCTGGTCGATTGCTACCTGCGCCAGCGAGATCGAGGCGCTGTCGCGGTAGAGATCGAAAGCGGCAGCCCGCTGCAGCAGGAGCTCGGCACGATTGAAATCGCGATCGTCGAGATACATTCGACCGAGCATCAGCAGCCCCTCGGCATTGGTCGGATCGAGCTCGGCTGCCTCGAGCAGGGCGGCCATCGCGCCTTGCCGGTCTCCGTCGTGCACAGCGAGATCCGCTTCGCGTGCCAGCAGCCGGCTCTGCTGAGCCTCGGTCAGTGAGGAACGGCCGCGGTCGGCGGCGGCGAGCAGCTCTCGGAGATAGTCCCATTCGTCCTGCTGCACGAGCCAGGTCAGGGCCTGATCCAGGAACTGATAGTCCATCCCGTCGGCGAAGGCGTCTCTGAGCAGCTCGACGGCCCGCGCCGTGCTGCCTTGCTGCATGTGCAGCGTCGCCGCCACCTGCAGGTTGGCGACCGAGTCGTCACCGAGCCGGATCGCCGTCTCGAGACTCGTCAACGCAATCCCGGTCTGACCCGAGCCCATCGCTGTCTGTGACCGGTACAGCCAGAGCACCTCGTCGTCGGGCGCGGACTGCAGCATCTGCTCGACCAGGCTCGTTGCCGCCGCGTATTGTCGCGTCTGCACCAGCGCGTAGAGCAGGCCGCGCTGCCAGCTCTCATTCGTTTCCATGACCAGCGCGCTCGAGAACGCACTCGCCGCGCTGAAATAGTTTTGGGTCTGCTGATTCAGATAGCCGAGCCCCGCGTAGAGATTGGGCGAATGCAGCCCGAGCTCGGCCGCCCGCCCGAGGTGCTCGCGCGCCTCCTCGTAGCGCTCGGTCGCGAGATAGAGCAGGCCGAGCGACTCGTGCACGCGAAGGTAGTCGGGCAATGGGCCAAGCGCATACCGGAACGCGGTTTCCGCCGGCAGATATTGCTCCAGACTGAAGTAGGCGTGACCGACGAGATAGAGCATCGTGGCGCTGATGAGGTCGCCGCCGGTGGGAGACATCAGGCCGCCGAGCACGACGCGCGGCTGCACGATCCGCAACGGGTCGCCGGCCTCGAGCAGCGTGAACAGTGTTTCGTAATCGCTGTCTCTCTCCACCAGGAACTCGAGCGCCGCCTCGAACTCCTGCCTGCCGATCAGATCCAGGTAGTCGAGCACGTACAGCGATTCGCCGGGCAGCGCCTGGCCCTCCTTCTGCAGCTGCGGCGGACTGACCGGAGCGAGCAGAAGCTCGGCCCTGGGCAGTTCGAGCCTGAGCTCGAGCTGCGCATGCGCCTGCGGCGCGAGCCACAACGCGGCGCAGCAGAGCCAGCCCGCGGCTCTCATTGGAAGACGGGCGGACGCCGGATCAGCAGTGGCCATAGATACTCCGTTTTTACCGGGATGCCGAGCCGGGTCGGCGGGGTAAAGCGAACCTGGGACGTATACAGCAGAACCTCCTGATTGAACGACGGAATCGGGTTGCTGACGATGCCCATCGGGAAGGCGCGCCCCTCCTCGTCGACGAGCACGTGCACGAATACCTCGAACTCGGAGAGACCCCGCTCTATGGCCTCGTCCGGATACACCAGCGCCGGCGCCTGAACCGGGAGCGGCACCTGGTCGAGCTCACGGAAGTCGACGACATCGAGGCCCGTGCCCGTCCCTTCGCCGAACCCGGCGACGCCCGTGCCGAATTCGCCGAACTGACCGGCCGGCAGATCGACATCGAGTTCCATGACGTCGAGCGAGATACGGTTGTTGACGTTGAGCAGCGACAGCTGCGGACCCGTGGCGCTCGATTCGGTTTGCGCGATCGGGGGCGGCGGAGGCGGTGGCGGCGGGTTGTACATCTGCGCGTCGCGAACCGCGAGCGGTGCATCGGGCGGCACGGCGTCGTAGCGGTCGTCGAGCGACACGACCAGGAGCAGCACGAGGACGAGCCCGACACCGAGCCCGGCCGAGAGCCAGCGTCGACGCTGCGGACTCATAGTTCCTCGCTGGTTGCGATGTTCACCGACGTCGCGCCAGCGAGCTTGGCCTCGTCGATCACGCGCACGAGCAGATCGGTCGTGACCTGCCGGTCCGCCTGGATCACGACCGGCCGGTCCTCGACCAGCAACAGTGCCGCGACGGTCGAGCGCACGCCGGCGACGCCGATGTTGCCGCGGTCGTACATGACCTCGCCGGCCGGCGTGATGGCGATCAGGATGAGGTTGTCCTCGATCTGGCGCGCCGTGACGGCATCGGGCTTCTGCACCTCGACGCCGGGCTCCCGGACGAACACGGTCGTGACGATGAAGAAGATCAGCAGAATGAACACCACATCGATCAGAGGCGAAAGATCGATTCCGTGCCGGCTATCCTGCTCCAGCCGCTGCTGCAACGAGGGCCGCATGCTCAGCAGACCTCCCGATGCCGGCGAACGATGAGCGTCTGCAGCACCCAGCCCGGGACGACCATGACCAGGCCGAGCTGGGTCGTGATCAGGGCGTCAGCAATCCCGCCACTCAGCAGGGTTTGCTCATCGAAGCCACCCGATGCGGCCATGCTGCGAAATGTCGTCAAAAGACCCGCGATCGTGCCGAGCAACCCGAGCAGCGGCAAGGCGCTCAGCAGCACGGGCAGCACCCTGAGCCAGACGCCCGTCTGCCGCCTCCACCCGGCGTCGCGCTCGCCGAGAATCAGGTTGAACTGGACGACATAGCAACAAAGGGCCAGGCCGATGATCGCCCAGACAACGGGGTTGTCGGCGAACTCCAGCAGCATGGGCCGGCCGCTCATGACTCGCGCGTCTCCGTCGGTACCTGACTCAGCTGCACGGCATCGGTCTCGAGCTGTCCGAGGTAACTCTTCACCTTGCGCGACATCAGCGCATGGGCCAGAAGTGCCGGGATCGCGACGACGAGCCCGAGCTCAGTCGTCACGAGCGCCTCGGAGATGCCGGCGGAGACCGTGGCCGCGTCGCCGGCGCCGAACAGCGTCATGAGCCTGAAGGTCACGATCATGCCGGAGACCGTCCCGAGCAACCCGAGCAGTGGCGAGACCGATGCCGTCATCGCGATCGCGCCGAGCCAGCGCTCGAGCCGATTCCGCTGCTCGAGCAGCACCGAGTAGAGCCGGTCTTCGCGCTGCTCGAGCACGGGCTCGTTCAGGGCGACCTCGACGAGCGCAGCCTGTGGCCCGCCGACCTCGCGCAGCAGCGCCTCGACGGCGCCGCCGCCCTCGCGAACCGCCGCTTCGACGCGGTGGCCGATCGCCGGCAGCAACTTCGGCAGACGATAGAGCCAGACGGCCTTGGCGGCCGCGATGATCGAAGCGAACAGGGCAAAAGCCAGTATCGGAATCACCCAGATGCCGCCCTTGCGCAGATGCTCGAGCAGCGTCTCCTGATCCTCGGCCAGCAACAGCGCCCGTGACAGCGTCGGATCGAACGTGACGGTGCCCGCTGAGCCCTCGACCAGGCTCGCGATACCGGCATCGGCGGCGCCCGCGAACACGACGCTCACGCGCTCGATATCGTTCTCGGTCCGGACCAGGCCCGACTGCTGCGACTGGTCATCCCGGAACCACTTGACCGGCCCGAGCTCGAGCAGACGAGCAGGGCCGATCGCGCCGCTCTCGAGCACGATCTCGCGGCTCTGCCAGGTCGGGTAAAGCCGCTCTCGCTGCGCTGCCAGATGCTCGCCGAGAAGACGCAGGTCCGCCTCGAGATCGATCTCGCTGGCTTCCGCCAGCCGCCGCCTGCCGGCGCGATCGAGGAAGCCCGCCAGCAGGCGACTCTGGAACCGGCTCTGGTCCTGCCAGCTTTCGAGGCGCGTCTCGATCTGACGCAGGCTCAGTGTTTCCTCGTCCGCGAGCCGGCGGGCCGCCACCGCACGCTCGCGCAGGTCGAGCACGCGTCCCTGCGCCGCATTGATGCGGCCCGCGAGCTCACCGCGTTCGCGGCTGACGAGGGCTTCGGCATCACTGAGCTCGCGCTGCGCCGTCTGAATGTCGCGACCGAGGGCCGCCACGACGTCCTCGAGCGCCACCTCCTGGGCAAGCGGCGCCGGCACGGGTGCGGCGGCGAGCAGGATGACTGCGATGAGCGCTGTGCGTCTGGCCGGCTGCATATCAGTCGGCTCCGGTTGCAGAGTCGCCATCGAGTCGCAGCGGAATCGACACCAGCGCGGGCTCGATGCGCCGCTCGAGAATACCGACGACATCGAGCACGGCCTGGCCATCGGGCATCGGCGTCCAGCGCCAGCCCTCGGGCGTCGCCATGCCGGAAGCCGCGAAGCGGCCGTCCTCGGTCGCGTACCAGCCGTGCGACAACCCGAGGTAGACCTGCTTGACGAGGTGATTGCTGCCGTCCTCGAGCAACATGACGGCCTCGTTGAGCGAGATACGCTGATCGAAGTCATCGAGTTGCTGCAGGAGCTCGACCGTAAGCTGCAGCCGCTCGGTCGCCGTCCGCAACGGGTCGTCGAACTCCGGCAGCCTCTCGCCCCAGGCCTCGACCAGGGGCGGCGGCAGCTGCGAGCGCAGTGATCGCAGAACAATCGAGGCCTGAACCAGGCTGCGATCGAGCGCCGTCTGTTCCTGCTCGAGCCGCGTCTGCTCCTCGAGCAACTCGAGTCGCCGCTGCTCGACCTCGTCCTGCTCGCGGGCCGAGGCCTCGACCAGCTCGGTCAGCTCGCGGGTCTCGCGCTCGAGTAATGAGAGCTGCTGCTCGAGGATAGGCCTCCCCGTGCGCCAGTCGGCGAGCAGCGCATCGCGCTGTTGCTCGAGCTGCGCCCATCGAAGCGTCAGCTCGTCGACTTCTCGCACGGCGTCCTGCGCCGCTGCGAGCGCCGGCAACGCGAGCGCTGCGAGCGTCAGTAACGAGTTTGGCTTGAAAGCCAATGGCATGCGGGACGTCCTCCACACAGAGGCCGGCAAAGCCGCACGCTGGCTAATCCCCCGAAAATGCGGTCTCCCCCGGCCCCGCCAAGTATAGGCGATTGCTCACGGCGAGCATGCCGGATGACTCGTTCCGTCCGTTTGCGGCTTACCCGGCGCGCCGCCATGGCTTGTTCACGCCGAGCCACTGCAGCGCGAGAAAGACCCCGACAACGAGCACGAGTTGCCAACGGAAGCCCGACACGACTGCGAGCGGAAACCACCACCAGATCGGTTCCGCCGCGCCGACGCCCAGCGGGTCGCCGGGCAGGACGCTGGCGAACAGCGCGGCCGCCACGGCCAGCGTCAGGAAGCTGTGGGTCACGAGGACGACCATTCGAAACAGCGTCTGCCCAGGCTGGCGCAGGAACGCCGCATACGGCAGGAACACGAGCACCAGCACGATCAGCGAGAAGAAACCGATCGCGCGCTGATCGGCGCTGTCGAGACCCGAACCCGGGAAGACCTTTTCGATCGGCCCGCGGATCGCCTCGCGGTCGATAACCGTGATGATCGGGTTGCGGCGTGAGTTCTGCACGAAGATGGCGACCTGCCCAGCGTCGACCGACAGGCTGCTCGAGTCGAGCGTCGTGATCTCTGCTCCGCGCGGCGCGAGAACGACCCGCTCGCCGTTGCGCATGATCGAATTACCATCGAGCCCGAGCAGGATCTCGTCACCGGGCTCGGCGACGACCTGCGCGATGTAATCGGCCCAGTTGAGTCGATAGATCACGATGTCATCGCGCGCGACATCCCCACCGAGATCGATTCGCAGCAGATCGTTGCGCTGCAGATACGGATCGAAGCGGATATCGCTCTGGATCAGCGCGGGATTCACGGTCGCAAAAAACACGGCGCCCCAGAGCAGAATGACCGGGATATAGAACTTGGCGTGATACGTCCGGATGAACCGGCTCAGTCGTTCCATTGAGGTGGCGATGGCCTCTTTGGCGTTGGCTCAGCGGGTCATTGTACGAGATTCGGCTGCGCTGACTTCTGCGCCGGCGCAATCAATCCGATACGATACGGCCCTATCGGAAAAGCGGGACCCGGCCCCGGCAAAGCGGCCGGATTCCAGGACGGAAACCTTCTTGTTGAGACCCTCATTCGTCTGCGGCGCCAGCGTCGCCACGATGTCACTGTGCCTCGCTGCCACCACGGCCTTCGGTCAGGAGGCCGTGATTCGCGGTGCCCAGCAGAAATCCGTCCAGGTCGTCCGCGCATCGACGCCGCCCGTCATCGACGGCGTGCTCGACGAGGCGGTCTGGCAGACGGCCGCCATGGTCGACGACCTGCACGAGATCGAGCCCGTCGAGTATGCGGAGCCCTCCGAGTACACCGTGGTTCGCGTCCTGTTCGACGACGAGTCGCTCTATGTCGCCGCGCGGATGTACGACGACGAGCCGGAGCAGATCACGGCGCGGATCATGCGCCATGGTCAGCAGGTCTGGGGCGACGATTTCTTCGCGCTCGTCATCGACCCTTTCTACGACCGGCGCAACGGCTATCGCTTCGTCACCAACCCGAACGGCGTGCGCCAGGAAGGCCTGTTTCAGAACGTCACCGATACCGAGTGGGAGTGGCAGGGCATCTGGTACGCCGCAGCGACCGTCGACGACGAGGGCTGGACGGCCGAAATCCGGATCCCGCTCAAGACGATCTCGTTCGATCCCGACGGCGACACCTGGGGCATCAACTTCCGCCGCGGCATCGGCCGCCGCGACGAGCGCATCGGCTGGGTCTCGCGCAACCGCCAGACCGGTCCGAGCACGGCCGGCATCGCGGTCGGCTTCGAGGGCCTGAGGCAAGGCATGGGGCTCGACATCGTGCCGTCGATTGCCGTGACGGAGCGCAAGACGTTTGCGGCAGGGCCGGACGACACCTCGGTCACGACCACCGACACCGAGCCTTCGCTCGACGTTTTCTACAAGATCACGCCGGGTCTGACCAGCGCGCTGACGATCAACACCGACTTCTCCGCCACCGAGGTCGACGACCGCCAGGTGAACCTGACGCGATTCGGCCTGTTCTTCCCCGAGAAGCGCGATTTCTTTCTCCAGGATGCCGACATCTTCGAGTTCGGCTCGCTCGATAACAACGGGCGCCCGTTTTTCTCGCGCAGCGTCGGGCTCTCGGCTGCCGGCCAGCCGGTCGACCTCGAGGTCGGCGGCAAGATCACGGGCCGCGTCGGTCGATTCAACATCGGCGCCCTGACCGTGCGCCAGGACCAGTCGGCAGGCAGGGGGGTCGATGGCAACGAGGTCCTGTTCCCGAAAGACAATGCCGTCGTCGCGCGCGTGTCGGCCAACATTCTCGAGGAGTCGGCCATCGGCCTGATCGCGACCGAAGGCAACCCGACGGACAGCCGCGACAACTCGGTCCAGGGCATCGATTTCGCCTTCCGCAACACGCGCCTGCCCGGCAACCGGTCAATGGCCGTCACCGCCTGGGCGCAGCAGAGCGACACCGAGGGCCTCCGGGGCGACGACCGCGCCTACGGGTTCCGTGTCGACTCGCCGAACGAGGAAGGCTGGCAGGGCGACCTGGCCTTCACGCACATCGAGGAAAATTTCAATCCGGGGCTCGGCTTCGTCAATAACGAAGGCATCGAGCAGATCAATTACAACACGATGCATGTCTGGCGCCGCAGCGGCCTGCTGCGCATGATTCGAACCGGCGTCGACTTCGAGAAGTCCGATTACATCGACGACGGCGGCCTGCAATCGAAGCGACGAACCTGGCGCCTGTTCGAACTCGAGAGCTTCCTTGGCGACCAGCTCGAAATCCGCCACCACTGGCGCGACGAGGTGCTGATCGAGGATTTCGAGATCTCCGACGGCGTCGTTCTCCCGGTCGGCGCCTACTCGTTTCGCGACCTATCGATCGAGTTCGAGACCGCCAGCAACCGGAAGCTCTCGGGCCAGTTCGGCTACCGCGAGGGGCCGTTCTACGGCGGCGACCGCGTGCAGACGGAGTTCGGCGTCTCGTGGCGGCCGTCGCGCCGCTTCTTCGCCTCGATGAGCTACGAGATCAACGACATCGACCTGCCACAGGGCAACTTCGTCACCCGGCTCGCGCAGTACCGCGCCGAGGTCGCCATCTCGCCCAGGCTGAGCTGGGTCACTCTCGTCCAATACGACAACGTCTCGGAGATCGTCGGCGTCAACAGCCGCGTCCACTGGTTCCCGGAGCCCGGCCGCGAAGCCTTCGTCGTGATCAATCACAACGTCCAGGACCTCGACCGCGACAACACCTTCCACTCGATCGAGGCAGACGTCTCGATCAAGTACAACTACACGTTTCGATTCTGAGCCGTGAGGCTGACGGGCCCGTCGCGCCGGCAAATACCCGGCGCTTGTGATGCAGGGTCTTAGCTGCGAGCATATCAACGTCGCCTGATCCAGCCGCCGGGGGAATTGCCGCTGTGCTGACGCGAGTCTTTCGTTTCGCTCTTTGTCTTGCCTTGTTCGCGCAACAGGGTGCGGCTTACGCCCATCACTCCTTTGCGGCCGAGTTCGATTACGAGCGCCTCGGTGACGTCCAGGGCGAAGTCATCGAGGTGTTGTTCGTCAATCCCCACGCGCGCTACTTCATCGCCGTGACGGACGCCGACGGCAACGAGGTCATCTGGGACGCGCAGACGCGAAGCCCGAGCGCGCTGACGCGCATCGGCTGGTCGCGCGAGACGATAGAGCTCGGCGACACCATCACCATCCACGGCAACCTGGGGATCGGCGAAACGCGCAAGATCTGGATCCGCGAGGTCCGCTTCGATTCCGGCGAGATCGTCTATCCCACCGTGCAGACGAGCGACTGATGCGGGCGCCCGCACTTGCATTGACCCTCGCGGTCTTCGTCCACGGCACGGCATGCTCGCAGCCGGCGGACCAGCTGACGGCCGATACGCTGCAAGGCGACTGGTTCCTGACGCTCGACCTCGGCGCGACGAACCACACGGGCGTGCTGCAATTCGAAGCCTCCGGTGACGGCGTGGTCGCCTTCGTCGACGGCGGCCCGGCGCCGCTCGTCATCGACGGCGCGAGCCTCGAGCTCGAGCTCGACACCCGCGACGGCGGCGGCAGGCTCCTGAGCTATCAGCTCTCCGGAACGCTCGCCGACGGCAGGCTCAGCGGCGCGCTGCAACCGCCGCTCGACGCGCCCTTGGCCACGTGGCACGCAGAACGCATCGGCCCTCGACCCGAGGCACCCCCCGATCCGGTCGATTTCAGCGGCATCTGGTCGCGGACGTCGTCCGGCACGGCCAAGGTCCACCTCGACTACACGCCCGAGGCGCAAGCCGTCGTCGACAGCTACCATTACCTCGACGACCCGGCGCTCCGCTGCGTGTCGCCCGGCATCGTCCGCGTCTCGGGCTGGCCGTACCCGCTCGAGATCCTGCAGAACGACGAGCAACTCACGATTCTCTACGAGAGCTTTCATGAGGTGCGCCGCATCTTCCTCGACGGTCGCGACTTCCCGACCGATCAACCGCATCGGGCCATGGGTTACTCGATCGGGCGCTGGGACGGCTCGACGCTCGTGGTCGAAACCAGGCAGATTACCGAGGCCTTCGTCGACCTCAACGGCCAGCCGCTGTCCGAGGACGCCCGTGTCGTCGAGCGCATGTCGTTGAGCGCTGACGGGCAGAGTATGCGCAGCGAGATGACGATCCACGATCCGGCCAACTACCGGCGCCCGCTGACGCGGCATCGCCAGTGGCAGAGGACGCCGGAGACCGTCATCCTCGAGTACGACTGCGACCCGTATCCGTTCTTCCGCGGGCTCGAGCTCGAAGGCACGCTGCAGGAATACTGGGACCGGATGCGGCAGCGGCGCTAGGTTCACGCGCCGCGAAGAGTCAGCGCCTGCCGGCTAGCGCGTCAGCGCCGAGTAGCCGATCCCGTCCGGCCCGTTACCGACCTCGTACTCGCCGAGCACGCGCATGCGCTCGATGTCGACGACGGCCACCCTGCCCTCGCCGCTGAGCGACAGGAACAGCGTTCGATCATCGGGATGCAGCGTGACACCCTGCGGGGCCCCGCCGGGAAAGTCGAGGCTGCCGTGCTCCTCGCCACTCGCGGCATCGAAGACCCGCAGGACCTGCAGCCGCGGATCC
>DATCZB010000299.1:0-8809 GCA_036526155.1 Gammaproteobacteria bacterium | reverse complement strand
CGCTCCGGCTGCTGGCGCGAGACTGGCGCTCGGGCGAGATAGTCGTTCTGCTCGCTGCTCTGACGGTCGCAGTGTCGGCCATGAGCGCCGTTGTGTTCTTTACCGACCGTGTGCGCCAGGCCGTGTCGCAGCAGGCCGGCGAGGCGCTCGCCGCAGATTTGCGGCTCGAGTCGACCGACCCCCTGCCGCGATCCATTGGCGATGATGCGCGCGCCCAGGGCCTCGCCGTCGTCGACGTGATCCATTTCAATAGCGTGGTGCTCGCCGGCGACGCGAGCGCACTCGTCGACGTGCGCGGCGTTTCGGAGGGTTATCCGCTGCGCGGTGAGCTTCGTGTGGCCTCGAGTCTCCAGGGCAGCCAGGAGGCGACCCAACAGATACCTCCGCGGGGCAGCATCTGGGCGGAGCCTGCGTTGCTCGCACGCCTCGGGCTCGACGTCGGTGATGCGATCGATGTCGGGCAGCTCAGCATGACGGTCGACAGGACGCTCGAATTCCGGCCCGACGAGGGCTGGCGCCTGATGGAAGTGGCACCGACGATCCTGCTCAACGTGGCGGACATTCCGGCTACCGGTTTGCTGCAGCCCGGGAGTATCGCGGAGTACGAGTTCCTGTTTGCCGGCGCGTCGGCCGACGTCACGAGATTTCGGCAGCAGCTCGAGCAGCTCGGCCCCGGGTTCGAGCTCAGAGACGCCCGCAACGGGCGGCCCGAGGTCAGGAGCGCGCTGGACCGAGCCGAGCAGTTCCTGATCCTGGCGGCCATGGTCAGTGTGCTCTTGGGTGGCGTCGCCGTCGCAATTGCCGCGCGGCGCTTCGTAGCGAAGCGGCTGGATGGCGTCGCGCTGATGAAATGCATCGGCGCGCGCTATAGCGATATCTTGCGCCTGAACCTCATACAGCTGCTCCTGCTGATTGCCGTCGCAGGGTCGGCCGGCATTGTGATCGGATATCTGGCGCAATTCGGGCTGACCTGGCTGCTCGCAGATTTCGTCGAAGCCGAATTGCCGGCGCCGGGCTTGGCCGGCGTCTTTCTGGGTCCCGTTACGGCGCTCGTCGTCGCCATCGGCTTCGCTCTGCCGCCCCTGCTCGACCTCGGCCGCGTGCCGCCGATGCGGGTGTTGCGCCAGGACCTCGAGCCACCGCGCGCGCGATTCATGACGGTCTATGTCTTTGCGGCGCTGGCCCTGAGTGGCCTGTTGTTCGGCATGTTCCGGGATGCCGAGCTCGTGCTCTATGTGCTCGGCGGAGTGGCCGCGACCCTCTGTGTGCTTTACCTTGCCGGCACGGCACTGGTTTACCTGCTGCAAGGCTTGCGCGGGCGCGTCGGGATTGCCTGGCGTTACGGTATCGCAAACGTCGCCCGCCGCGGGCGCGAGAGCAGTGTGCAGGTTGCGGCCTTCGGTCTCGGCCTGATGGTGCTGATATTGCTCGGCGTGCTTCGGACCGAACTCATGACCGAGTGGCAGGACCTGTTGCCCGAGCAGTCGGCGAATCACTTCCTCATCAATATCCAGCCCGGCGAGCCCGAAGCGATTGCCGGGATGCTTACGGATGCGGGGATCGAGAGCCCGGAATTCACGCCGCTGCTCAGGGCCCGGATCGGGGAGATCAACGGCCAGCCGCTTGCCGAGTACAGTGCACCGACGCGATTCGGGCGCCGTCAGCTCGAAGACGAGATCAACCTGACCTGGCTCGAGACGCTGGGTGAAGACAACGAAGTCGTCGCCGGCGAAATCTGGTCGCCGGACGATACGCGGCCGCAGCTTTCGATCGAGCAGAGCCTGGCCGAGAGCTCCGGTCTCGCGTTGGGCGACACCGTTTCGTTCGTCGTCGGCGGCGAGTCACTCGACGTCACGGTCACGAGCATTCGGACCGTTCAGTGGGATACGTTCAGGCCGAACTTCTTCATGGTCCTGAATCCCGGCTTCGCAGAGCAATACGCGCACACGTATATATCCAGTTTCTACGTCGCGCCGGAGCAACGCTCGGCGATGCTGGACCTGGCGCGCAGCTTCCCGGCCGTTTCGGCAATCGATATCGGTGCCGTGATCGACCAGGTGCGCCGGGCCATGACCCGCGCGACGATGGCCGTGCAGTATGTTTTTCTATTCACGTTGCTGGCCGGCCTCATGGTGTTGCTCGCGGCGATCCAGGCTTCCCGCGACGAGCGCTTGTTCGAGAGCGCGGTCCTGCGCACGCTCGGGGCCAGACGAAGCATCGTGCTCAAGGGTCTGGCGGCCGAGTTCATCGCAATTGGCCTGCTCGCCGGCGCCATTGCTGCCGTCGGCGCCGGCGGGCTGGCTTATTTTGTCGCCTCTGAGATTTTCGAGCTCGATTACGTGCCCGGCATCGGCTTGCTGGCGATCGGTTTTCTTGCCGGCGGGATCATCGTTGGCACCACGGGCACCCTCGCGGTGCGATCCGTCATCAACTCGCCGCCGGCGACGAGTCTCCGCGCGGCCTGAACCATTTTGGTGCGCGTCGTGCACCATTTTCGTGCCGTCGCTCATCCCTTTTTCACAACTGACCTGAGTTAACTTACTGACTTAGTGAGGTTTTCTGTTTTGGCACGGATGCTGCAAATGCTGAGCAGTAGATCGTACTGCGCAGACTTGAAGGAGATTACGCGCCATGCACAAGAAAGCACTACTTGCCAGCTCCGTCCTGACGACGATGGCCCTGCCGGCTGTCGCGTCGGCAGAGCTGACAGCCAATGTCGGGTGGGTAAGCGATTACATCTTCAGAGGGTATTTCCAGGAAGACTCATCGGCCTATGGCGGCGTGGACTACGCGGCAGACAGCGGCTTTTATGCCGGCGTCTGGGGCGCGGACGTAGAGTACGGTCTCGAGATCGATCTCTACGCCGGCTACAGCGGTGAGTTTGGTGAAGCAGGCGGTTACACCGTCGGTTTCACCGGCTACTTCTACACCGAGGACGATCCGGGCGAACCGTCGGTCTTTGACGATACGTATACGGAGATCAACCTTGGCATCAGCTACGGGATCTTCTCCATCGACCATGCGATCGGTGAGTGGGACGGTTTCGGCACATCTTCCGATTACACGTTCACGACGGTAGCGATCTCGCCCGAAACGGGTCCTTACTACTCCTATAACACCTTCGGTGACGATTCGAGTGGTGACTACTTCGAGATCGGTTACGGCTGGTCGTCGATGGATCTCGATTTCAGCGTTGCGTTTCTCTACGACCTGAACGCCGGCGACCCCGATTCGGTCTTTCTCGATGAGGATTTCACCGGCTTCGACGACACCGCATTCACTTTCGGTGTCAGCAAGACGTTCGCTCTCGACGACTGATCCAGGCTCTCTTTCCGCTTGAGAAGGCCCCCGGGCGCCAGGCGCTCGGGGGTTTTTCGTTCCGAAACCCCTGCCAGGCCGCACTAACCGTTGATGTTGCCGCAGGCGCCGGGCGACAATTGGCGCATGATTACGCTTTATACCTCTTCCACGCCTAACGGTTGGAAGGCGTCGATTACCCTCGAAGAGCTCGGTCTCGATTACGAAGTCCACCATATCCACATGGACCAGATGGAGCAGAAAGAGCCCTGGTACCTCGAGCTGAATCCGAACGGCCGCATACCGACCATCGTCGACCACGATAACGACGATTTTGCCGTGTTCGAGTCCGGCGCCATCATGATTTACCTGGCCGAAAAAACCGGCCGACTGATGCCCGCCGACGTCAACGGCCGCTCGACGGTAATTCAGTGGCTGATGTTCCAGATGGGCGGTATCGGCCCGATGATGGGTCAGGCCAACGTGTTCTTCCGCTACGCGCCGGAGAAGATCCCGTATGCCATCGAGCGGTACCAGCGCGAGAGCCGGCGTTTGTTCGAAGTGCTCGATACGCGGTTGGCCGACAACCAGTTCCTCGCCGGCGACTACTCGATCGCCGACATTGCAAATTTCGCCTGGGTCTGGGGCTACAGGTGGTCGGGCGTCAGCATCGACGGGCTCGACCACCTCGAGCGCTGGCTCGAGGAGATCGGCGCACGTGACGCCGTGAAGCGTGGACAGGACATTCCCGAGCCGACCGATCTCGATAAGATGTTGCGCGATGCTGAAGAGCGAGCTGACAAGGTGCGGGGGATCCTGGCATGACGGGCGAGCGGACGATGAACGTCGACGAGCTCGTTGCCATCGACGTACATACGCACGCCGAGCTTTCGATCCGCGATCCGCAGGCGTTGACGCCGTTCCAGGAGGCGGCGGCAAAGTACTTCAAGCATGGCAACGCGATGCCGACAATCCCGGAGATCGCCGATTACTATCGTGAGCGGCGAATGGCCTGCGTCGTCTTTTCTGTTGACGGAGAGCGCGCGCGCGGCAACAAGCCGGTTTCGAACGAAGAAGTCGCCGAGCTCGCAGCGGAACACAGCGACGTCATGATCCCGTTTGCGAGCATCGATCCGGCCCGCGGGGCCGAGGGTGTGCGCGAGGCGCGGCGCCTGATCGCAGACTTCGGCGTCAAGGGCTTCAAGTTCCATCCCCAGTTTCAGGAGTTCTTTCCCAACGACCGGATGGCGTATCCACTCTATGAGGCCATCGCCGAGGCGAACCTGCCGGCGTTGTTTCATACCGGTCATTCCGGCATGGGGACCGGCATGCGCGGCGGTGGCGGTATCCGCCTCAAATACGGTAATCCCATGGATGTCGACGACGTGGCCGTCGATTTTCCCGATATGCCGATCATTCTGGCTCACCCGTCCTGGCCCTGGCAGGACGAGGCCTTATCGATTGCCCTGCACAAGCCGCAGGTCTACATCGATCTTTCCGGGTGGTCGCCGAAATACTTTCCGCCGCAGCTCGTGCAGTATGCCAACACGCAACTCAAGCACAAGGTCCTGTTCGGCTCGGACTATCCGGTCATTACGCCGGATCGCTGGCTCGAGGACTTCGAGCAGGCCGAATTTCGGGACGAGGTCCGGCCGCTGATCCTGAAGCAAAACGCCGTGAGGCTGCTAAAGCTCAACGGCGCCAGCGACTGAATTCTTGAATACTTAACAGGGGATCTAATATGAGTGTTGCGATCGCAAGTCAGCCCGCACCATCGGCTGCGGTAGCGTCGTTTCTTTCTCGCGAGCCGAAACTCTTCATCGGTGGCGAGTGGGTGCAATCGGAGTCCGACACGACCGTCGCCGTCATGGATCCGGCGACCGGGCAGCAGATCGCGACCGCGGCCGATGCCGGTGCAGCCGATGTCGACCGCGCCGTTGCCGCGGCGCGGCATGCGCTCGAGCAGGGTCCCTGGGCCACGATGCTGCCGTCCCAGCGCGAGGCCCTGATCTGGCGTCTGGCCGAGCTCATCGACGAGCACACGGAAGAGCTTGCCGAGCTCGAGAGCATCGACAACGGCAAGACCAAGTTCATGGCCAAGATCATCGACGTATCCGGAAGCCGGGATTACTTCCGCTATATGGCCGGCTGGGCCACCAAGATCGAGGGCTCGACGATTGACATCTCCGTGCCTGCGCGCGAGGGCGGCCGAGTCAGCGCCTATACGCGCCGCGAGCCGGTCGGCGTCGTCGCGCAAATCATCCCCTGGAACTTCCCGCTGGCCATGGCGACCTGGAAGCTCGCGCCGGCGCTCGCGGCCGGCTGCACGACGGTTCTCAAGCCCGCGGAGCAGACGCCGCTGACGGCGCTCCGACTCGGCGAGCTCATTGCCGAGGCCGGGTTCCCTCCGGGCGTCGTCAACATTCTGACCGGCTATGGGGAAACGACGGGCGCCGCTCTGGTTCGCCATCCCGGCGTGGACAAGGTGGCCTTCACCGGGTCCACCGAAGTCGGCAAGCTCATCAACCGCGAGGCTACGGACACGCTGAAGCGCGTTTCGCTCGAGCTTGGTGGCAAGTCGCCGGTGATCGTGCTGCCCGACTTCGACGTTCAGGGCGCGGTCGGAGGCGCGGCAAACGCGATCTTCTTCAATGCCGGGCAGGTCTGCGCGGCCGGTTCGCGACTTTACGTGCACAGCAAGATCTACGACCAGGTCGTCGAGGGTGTGGCGCAGGCGGCCGACAAGATTCGACTCGGGCCGGGTCTCGATCCCGAGACCGAGATGGGGCCGTTGGTCTCGAAGGAGCAGCAGGACCGGGTGCTGTCCTACATAGAAAGCGGGCAGAAAGACGGTGCCAGCGTCGTCGCCGGCGGGGATGCCCCGTCGCACGAGGGATATTTCGTGCGGCCGACGGTTCTCGCTACGACTCGCAATGACATTCGCGTCGTGCAGGAAGAGATTTTCGGTCCGGTGCTCGTTGCGCAGCGTTTCGACGACCTCGCCGAGATTGCGAAGATCGCGAACAGCACGAACTACGGGCTCAGCGCGAGCATCTGGTCGAACGATCTGACGGCCATTAATCGGCTCGTGCCCAGGATCAAGGCCGGCACAGTCTGGGTAAACTGCCACGGCTATGTCGATCCGAACATGCCTTTCGGTGGTTACAAGCAATCCGGCATTGGCCGCGAGGGCGGACGGGCTGCGATCGAGATGTACACGGAGCTGAAGTCCGTTTGCATGATGGCCTGACGCTTGGGTTATGGGTTTTAGCCGTCGCGACTTCAGTCGGGCACTCGTCGCCGCCGCGGCAGCGGCGCCGGTTGCGGGGCTGCGCGCACAGGGGAGGGGTGTGCCGATGCCGAGCCATCTGCTGATCAGGGGCGGCCATGTGCTCAGCATGGATCCGGCGATCGGTGATCTGCCGATTGGCGACGTCGAGATCCGGGATGGCCGGATTGCGGCCGTCGGCGAGTCGCTGGAGGCGCCGGGCGCGGAAATGATCGATGCCGGCGACATGCTGGTGCTGCCGGGTCTCGTCGAGACGCACTGGCACATCTGGACGACACTGCTGCGGAGCATGGCTGCAGACCAGGGCTACTTCCGCGTGTCCAGGGGCATGGGCAGCTTCTACGAGCCGGGCGACATGGTGGCGGCGACGCGCCTGGCCGTCGCCGAGGCGATACATAGCGGCATTACTTTCGTGCACGACTGGTGCCACAACGTGCGTGGCCCGGAATTTGCGGAAGCGGCGCTCGAGGCGCTCGCCGAATCGGGCATCCGGGCGCGGTTCGGATACGGCACGCCGGCCGGGCATCCGAACGACGAGCCGATCGATCAGCGTCACTTCGACACGCTGGCATCGGGCTGGGCAGGCCACTCGGCCGACGGCAGGCTGACGCTCGGGCTCGCATGGCGGGGCATCGGCTCGGCTGCATCGATGTCCGATCACGAGCTGGCGACGAGCCACGGGCTGCCGGTTTCGGTGCACGTCAACAACTTCCAGCGCGCGGCGGGTGGAATTGCGGCAATCGACGCGGCGGGCCTCTTGAGTCCCGACGTGCAGTTGATCCACGCGATCTGGTCGAGCCCGGAGGAGATTGCGGCCGTCGCCGCGAGCGGCGCGAGCCTGAGCCTGTCACCCTACACTGAGCTCCGAATCGGTTTCGGCATGCCGATGACGGGTGAATACCTCGATGCGGGCGTGCCGATCGGCCTTTCGGTCGACACGACGACGCTGTCGGGCAACGCCGATATGTTCGCGATCATGAAAGCGATTCAGAACGTCGAGAACGCGCGCACGCTCGACGAGTTTCGTTTGCCGGCGCGTCGCGTGCTCGAGCTCGCCACGATCGAAGGTGCGCGTTCGATGGGCATGGACGGTGAAATCGGCTCGTTGACACCGGGCAAGCGCGCCGACCTAATCACAATCGACACCCGGCACCTGAATCTTGCGCTGGTAACGGACGCGCCGCATCTTGTCGTCGAGGCCGCGCAGCCTGCGAATGTGGATACCGTAATCATCGATGGCAGAGTCCTTAAGCGGAGCGGCGTCCTTACGGCCATGGATAGCGGCGAAATCGTCGACGAGGCCCGCGCGGCGCACGCGGCGCTCATGGCGCGTGCCGGATAGCGTCATGCAGACGGCAGGCAAGACGGGAGTATCAGGGAATGGATAGTTCGTTCAGGTTGGTCATTGTCATTTTGCTGGCTATCGGATTTGTCCAGCAGGCGCCGGCCCATCATGCCGCCAGCGGACTCTACGACCGCGACGGCTGGCTGACGGTCAGCGGCCGGGTCGAGTCGCTGTTCTGGCGCAACCCCCATGTTCGCTTTCAGCTGATGGTCGAGGGCGAGAACGGTGTCGAGGTGCCCTGGGAGATCGAGGCCGGCTCCGTCAACAGCCTTGAGCGGATGGGGATCAGCGAAGTCATGCTCACGCCAGGCAGCACGATCGAGGTCAGCGGTCTGCCTGGGCGTGGCGGGCAGCCGATTGCCTTCGCGCGATCGATCGTTGCTGCGAGCGGCGAGGAAGTGCCTTTGTTCTTCGATATCAATGCCCTCGACGAGCATTACGAGCTCGAGCGGAATCCGCAGGCGGCCGACGCCAACCAGAGTCCGGATCTGTTTCGGGTCTGGGTTCCGGTGACGGTGCCGAACACGGGCTCTGGTCGGATCGAATTTCCGTTGACGGAAGCGGCACGTGCGGCGCGCGCGAGCTGGGACCCGGCAAACGATCCGTCACTGCGGTGCGAGCCGCCCGGGATGCCGGCGGCGATGGACAACCCTTACCCGGTTGCGTTCGAGGAGCGCGGCTCGACGATCGTGCTGCGTCTAGAGGAATGGGATGGCGTCCGCACGATACACATGGATGCGTCGGCTGCGGCGCCTGCTCCGAGCCCGATGGGCCATTCGCTCGGTCGCTGGGAGGGCGATGACCTGGTCGTCGAGACGAGCGGCATCAGCTTTCCGTATTTCGATGATCTCGGCACGCCGCAGAGCGATGCGCTGAGG
>DATCZB010000298.1:0-11007 GCA_036526155.1 Gammaproteobacteria bacterium | reverse complement strand
TCGACCGCGAGACCGGCGAGTTTCTCTGGGCGCGCCAGACGATCTATCAGAACGTCATCGCCGACATCAATACCGAATCCGGAGCCGCGACCGTCGATCCGAGCCAGTTGTTCACGCGCGTGGGTCAGGAGCTCTCGGTTTGCCCGGCGCAGACCGGCGGCAAGAATTACCCGGCAGGCACCTATAGTCCGCGGACCGGAGTCATGTACTACCCGCTGCAGAACACCTGCATGACGACGACCGCCCAGAGCGACGAGCGAGACCCCGACGCACTCTACGCGATCAGCATGCGCTCGCGGCTCGCGCCGAACCAGGAAAACGTCGGCACCCTGCAGGCAATCAACGTCCAGACCGGCGCCCTGGAATGGAAACGCGAGCAGCCCGCGGGGACACTGTCGCTGATCTCGACCGGCGGCGGCCTGCTGTTCGGCGGCGATGTCAACGGCCGGTTCCGGGCCTACGATGAGGACAACGGCGACATCCTCTGGGAAGTGAATCTCGGCGCGCCGGTGAACGGTTACCCGGCGACCTTTGCGGTTGACGGCCGCCAGTATGTCGCGATCAGCACGGGTCCCTCGGGCCTCGTATTCGGCCTGGCTGCGCTCGCCGGCATCGCGCCCGGATCGGGTAACCGGCTCTACGTATTCGCGCTGCCCGAGTAAACTCTGGCTGATTGCCAGGGAGACGCGAATGGGAGTCATGATTGACGGTCGCTGGACGACCGACGAAGAGCTGTCGAAGCTCAAGCACGAGAACGGGCGCTGGATTCGTCCGCGGTCTTCGATACGGCACTGGGTAACGCCCGACGGCGCCCCGGGCCCGACCGGCGAAGGCGGCTTCAAAGCCGAGCCGGACCGGTATCACCTGTTCGTCTCCTACGGCTGTCCGTGGGCCCATCGGACCATGCTGTTTCGGGTCCTCAAGGGGCTCGAAGACCTGATCTCGCTCTCGATCGCCCTGCCGCGGCGCTCTCCTGACGGCTGGATCTTCGCCGACGAGCCGGGCGAGTACTACGACAATTGCCTCGGCAAGCATGCCTTGTGGGAGGTCTACGCCGAGAGCCACCCGGGATTCACGGGGCGGGTCACGGTGCCACTGATCTACGACAAGAAGACCGGCCGCGCGGTCAACAACGAGTCGGCAGACATCATTCGCATGCTCAACAGCGCCTTCAACGAGGTCGGCGCCAACGATCGCGATTTCTATCCACCGGAACTCCGCGCCGAGATCGACGAGCTGAATCAGCTCATCTACGAAAAGCTCAACAACGGCGTCTATCGCGCCGGGTTTGCCGAAAGCCAGGAGGCCTACGAGGAAGGCTTCGACGACGTCTTCGAGACGCTCGATTACCTCGACCAGCGCCTGGCCACGCGGCGTTACCTTTGCGGGGATGTTCAGACCGAGGCGGACTGGCGGCTATTTCCGACGCTGGTCCGGTTCGACGTCGCCTATCACTACGCTTTCAAGTGCAATCTGCGAAAGATCAGTGATTACGACAACCTATGGCCGTACACGCGGGACCTGTTCCAGACTCCGGGCATTTCTGAGATCGTATTTCCCGAAATTTACAAAAATGGATATTTCTCGATTTCGGAGCTCAGAAACCCGCTAGGCATTGTGCCTAAAGGGCCTGCGATCGATTTCAGTGCCCCGCACGACCGTGCCGGCCTGAACGCCGCCTGAACCGCAGCGTTGCGCGGCAAGGGTGAGCCCGTACAATTAGGGTCAGGAAATGCGAACCAGAACAGGACACCACGATGCATAAATTGCGTTATCTCGCCCCGCTCGCCGCGGTCGCGGTCATCGGCACGGCAAATGCGAACGGCTGGACTGTCGCAGCCGATACCAGCTCCGTCGGCTTCACGGCGGAGCAGCAGGGCGGCAAGTTCAACGGCAAGTTCACCAGCTTCACTGCGACCATCGAATTCGACCCGACCGCTCCGGCCGACGGCAGCGTCGTTGGCGTCGTGGAAACGGAGAGCGTCGACACGCGCGACTACGATCGTGACGCCGCTCTCGTCGATGCCGACTGGTTCGATCCGGCCAACCATCCCGAGGCCACGTTCGAGTCAACGAGCATCGAGGCGGCCGGCGACGGCACGTTTGTCGCCCACGGCAATCTGACGATCAAGGGCAAGACCCTGCCGACCGACATGACGTTCAGCTTCGACCAGTCCGGCGACTCGGCCGAGTTCGAGGGCACGATGGCCATCAACCGCTTCGATTTCAACGTCGGCCAGGGCTGGAACGACACCTACATGGTCGGCAAGGACGTCGAAGTTACGATTTCGCTCGATCTGAGCCGCTAGTCGATCCGGATCCCGGGCGCCGGGAACTGCCCGCAGAACTCGCGCACCTCGGCGCGGATTGCCGCGATCTTGTCGGCATCGTCGGGTGTCGCGAGCGTGCGGTCGATCCAGTTGGCGATCGCCGCCATATCCTGCTCTTTCATGCCGCGAGTCGTGACGGCCGGCGTCCCCAGGCGTAAGCCGCTCGGGTCCATGGGCTTCCGCGGATCGAACGGGATCGTGTTGTAGTTGCATTCGATCCCGGCGCGATTGAGCGCCTTGGCGGCCGGCTTGCCGGTAATGCCGCGGGGCGTCACGTCGACCAGCACCATGTGGTTATCGGTCCCGCCCGAGATCAGGCGAAAACCGCGCTCGGACAGCTCGGCGGCGAGCGCCCGCGCATTGGCGACTACCTGGTGCGCGTAGACTTTGAACTCGTCGGTGGACGCCTCGTGCAGCGCGACGGCGATCGCTGCCGTCGTCTGGTTGTGCGGGCCGCCCTGCAGCCCGGGAAACACGGCACGGTCGAGCTCCTTCGCATATTTTCCCTGTGACAGGATCAGGGCGCCCCGAGGGCCCCGCAGCGTCTTGTGCGAGGTCGTGGTGATGATTTCCGCGTGCGGGAACGGGTGCGGGTGCGCGCCCCCGACGACGAGCCCGGAGATGTGGGCCATGTCGGCGAGGAGCACGGCGCCGACGGCATCGGCGATCTGCCGGAAACCCTCGAAGTCCCAGGTGCGCGGATAGGCTGTGGCGCCGCAAATCACGAGCTTCGGCCGCTCCTTGCGTGCCAGCTCCTCGACCCGGTTGAGATCGATGAGATGCGTCTCGCGATCGACATCGTACTGGACGGCGCGATACAGTCTGCCCGAGAAATTGACCTTCCACCCGTGCGTCAGGTGGCCACCGAAAGGCAGCCCGAGCCCCATGACGGTGTCGCCGGCCTCGAGCAGGGCCAGGTACACGGCCTGATTCGCGGGAGAGCCCGAGTAAGCCTGCACGTTGGCATGGGCGGCACCGAACAACGCCTTGGCGCGCTCGATCGCCAGCGTTTCGATCTGGTCGATGAATTCCTGGCCTTCGTAGTACCGCCGGCCCGGATAGCCCTCCGAGTATTTGTTCGACAGGCTGGAACCTGCAGCCTCGAGAACGGCCGCCGAGGTGTAGTTCTCGGAGGCAATCAAACGAATCGATTCGACCTGACGGCGATCCTCCTGCCTGATCAGGTCGTAAATCGCAGCGTCAGTGCTGCGCAGCGCGGACGTGCCCGACATTAATTAGGCTCTCCCTGGGTCGTGTCGTTTGTCGGCCGGTGGACCCGACCTTCGGAATATTCTACCGGACTGCGCTTGCGTGCGGCGCTAGAATTTGACGATGCGGCAGCTGATCCAGATAGCCACGATTCTGCTCACCGCGGTGGCAGCGCCGGCGCTCGCGGAGCTGCCGGCCGTCCCGGTGCCGCCCGAGAATCCGATCACCGAAGCCAAGCGCGTGCTGGGCAAGATTCTGTTCTGGGACGAGCAGCTCTCGAGCGACGACACCGTGGCCTGCGGTACCTGTCATCTGCCGGCTGCCGGCGGCGCAGATCCTCGCGCGGCGGTGCATCCCGGCGCTGTGCCCGGCTCGGTCGACGACGTTGCCGGATCGCCCGGGATCCGGCGGCTCGATAACCAGGGTCGTCCGGTCGAGGATCCCGTGTTCGGCAGCAACCCCCAGGTCACGCCACGCACCGCGCCCTCGGTCTTCGGCGCGCTCTGGGCGAATGAGCTCTTCTGGGACGGCCGCGCCGGCGGCAAGCTGATCGATCCCGGGACGGGCGAGACGGTCATCGCGGCAGGGGCCGCGCTGGAGAATCAGGCGCTCGCCACGCTGCTCAACGATGCCGAGATGGCGAAGGAAGGACGCACCTGGCAAGAGCTCAATGTCAAGCTCGAGCGCGTCGGCCCGCTCGCGCTGGCCGACCAGTGGCCGGCAGACGTAAAGGAAGCGATTGCGAGCCGCCCGACGTACCCCGAGCTTTTTCGTGCAGCATTTGGCGACAGCGCAATCACGGCCACGCGGATCGTCATGGCGATTGCCACCTATCAGCGCACCCTGGTGCCTGACCAATCGCCGTGGGATCTTTACCTCGCGGGCGATGAGGAGGCACTCGGTCTTCTCGAGCGGTATGGCTGGCAGTCTTTTCAGGCCGAGCGGTGCCAGAACTGTCACACGCCGCCTCTGTTCACGAACAATGATTTCATCAATATCGGCCTCAGGCGCAGTGAATATGACGCAGGCCGGGCCGGCGTCACAGAAAACCCCGAGGACGCCGGAGACATGAAAGTCCCGTCGCTGCGCAACATCGGCCTGCGCTCGCGTTTCATGCATACGGGCGAGTTTCGAACCCTCGGTGAAGCGATCAACTTTTATCGCAACGGCGCATCGCTGCCCGAGGTCGACGAGATTCCGGACGCCGGCGCCTACACGTTCAGCCTGAGTCTGCAAACCGCCGCGGACCTGCAGTCCTTCCTCGCGAATGCGTTGACCGACCCGCGGGTCGCGGCTCAAACCTATCCCTTCGACCGTCCGCGGCTCGCCAGCGAGCGCTGAGCCCCGGCGACAATTCGGAAACGATCAGGCATGCGCTCGCGCATCGCGACGGCAGGTCTTCCCGGCATACGAACCGGTCGGCGACCCGACTCAGTGGCTCCCGTCTTCACAAGATCCGGTTGCCGTTCGCTTGTGCCCTCCGAATACAGCCGGGACTCGATCTGTCACAATAGCGTCCGAGTAGTTTTCCGGAATCCCGACTTGGACAGCGATATCGACCAACGCACCGGCTGGCCCGACGAGCTCTGCGTCGTGCTCAAGGATTTTCCACGCGACACCTGGCCCGCCACGCGGTCACCCATGGCCCGTTTCTGGATCGACAAGCACAACTACCTGAGGCGCCAGGCAGATGCGCTGAAGTCCGCCAACGACGAGTATCGCGCCGGGCGCTCAAGGGCGCCCGAATTCGGCGGCTGGCTGGCGCCACGTCTGCAGGGGTTTCTGGCCGAGCTGCACGGCCATCATCAAATCGAGGACTATCACTACTTCCCGGCCTTTCGCGCGGCGGAGCCTCGACTCGGGGCGGGATTCGACGTGCTGGCCAAGGACCACGAGCTCGTGCATCAGGGCATCGTCGCAATCGTCGAATCGATCAACGAATTTCTGACCGCGATCAACTCGGAAAACAAGAGTAACGAGGACGCCCAACGGCACGCAGCCGATCGCTACATCGAAGCCAGCGAGCAACTGCATCGGCGCCTCGACCGGCACCTTGCGGACGAAGAAGACCTGATCATCCCGCTGATGATCCGCCAGGACGAAGGCCCCGGATGATCGCCCGCGCGGGCAGTGCCATAATTGGCCGATGGCCATGTTCTCGCGCCGCATCTCACTGATCATCCTCGCGCTGCTCACGAGCGCGGCAAGCGCGCAGGACGAGTCGCTCACCATCCGCGCCGAGGGCGAGTGGCACTTCGCCCGGCTCGTCTATCAGGGAGGCGGGACTTCCTGGCGGGGCAGCCGCTTCGCGACCGACTATCCCGAGGCCGAGATCCATTTGCGCCAGGGCCTCGACCGGCTGACCCGAGTCCAGACCGGTCCCGACACATGGATCGAGCTCGACGACGACGACATCATGAATTACCCCTGGCTCTATGCCGTCGAAGTCGGCTATTGGTATCTCGACGAGAGCGACGCCGCCCTGATTCGTGAGTATCTGCTGCGTGGCGGCTTTCTGCTGGTGGACGACTTCTGGGGCACGAACCAGTGGCGCGGTTTCGAGGAGTCGATGCGCCGGGTCTTTCCCGACCGGCCCATTGTCGAAATCGACGAATCGGACCCGCTCATGACGCTGATCTATGATCTCGACAAGAGCGTTCAGATCCCCGGCCGAAACTACTTTCGCAGCGGCGTCACCTGGCAGCAGGACGGATACACGCCGCACTGGCGAGGCATTTACGACGACGACGGCCGGCTCATGGTCGCGATAAATTTCAATATGGATATGGGCGACGCCTGGGAGCATGCGGACGACCCGCGCTATCCGGAACCATTCACCGGACTGGCCTACCGCTTCGCCGTCAATTACGTCATCTACTCGATGACGCACTGAGCCTCAGAGCACCTGGTCTTCCGGATAGGCGGCGAGCAGCTGCGCAATATCACCCGCCGAGAGGCCGGACTGACGCGCGATATCGGCACGAGACTCGAGTCCTGCGCGGTAGCGCCCGAAGAACGCCTCGATGTCCCCGCCGAAGCCGAAGAAATACATGACGTCCTCGAATTCGGCCGTGTGCATCATGCCGAGCGCATGCCCGATCTCATGCAGGCAGGTCAGGTAGACGATCGTCTCACGCAACAGCGGATCGGCCTGCGCCGCCGCCGCGATGACCTCACCGAGCGTGTCGGTCTCCGCCCGCACATACACTTCCGCGCCGCGACGCCCCTCGACAAGAATCGGCCGCATCTCGCCGTACTGGCCGGCACGCAGGGCATCGAAGTAGACGCGGATGATCGCGTCCGCCTCGTCTGCCGCGGCGACGCTGAGCCTGCCCGCGGAATGCCCGACCCAGTCGTCCAGGGCCCAGCGGCAAAGCTCGGCGTCGGCACGAAGCTCGGCGTCGGCGCTGCCGGCATGCTCGATGAAAACACCGAGGGTTGCGTCGTTGGCCAGCGGAGCGATGACCTCGAGCGGTGCGCCGGGGCGCGCCTGAGCTTGCGCGGGCTGCCCGGCGAAGACTAAAAGCCAGAGCGCAAGCCAGCAGCCAGCACAGCCAGCACAGCCAGCAAGTCGCCTACCTGAGCTTGAAGACGGTCTCGGCATTCGTCTGGTACAGCATCTCCCTGCGCTCGGCCGATATCGGCAGGTTGTCCGTGACCGCAACCTCCTCGGGCACGTACTGATACGGATAATCCATCGCGTACAGGACGCGATCTGCGCCGAGAACTTCCTGGGCGTAGAGGATCGCGGGCTCGTACGCCATGCCGCTGGTCGTGACGTAGACATTTTCGCGCATGTAGTCGCTCGGGGCTTTCGCTAGCGGGCGAAAGTTCGGGTAGCGCTTGGTCTTGACGATCAGCCGCTGGAAGAAATCGACGCGGAACAGCCAGTAGGGGATCCCCTCGCCCAGGTGACCGACGACGATCCTGAGCTTCGGAAAACTGTCGAACAAACCGCAGACGATCAGGCGCAAGAGATGCAGCCCGGTTTCGACCGCGAAGCCGTAGATGGCGCCGTCGAGACCGGCCTCGAGCAGCGGCTCGATCATGGCCGGTGGCGGCGTCTGCGGATGTATGTAGACGGGCACGTCGAGTGACTCGGCGGCCGCGAAAATATCCCAGAACTTCTCGTCGTCGAGATACTCGCCCTGTGTGTGCGAGTTGATGATCGCTCCCTTGAACCCGAGCGTCGTCACGGCGCGCTCCAGCTCGGCCGCCGCCGAGGACGGATGGTGCGGCGCAATCGCCGCGAGCGCCGAGAACCGATCCGGATGGGCGGCGATGGCTGCCGCCAGCTCGTCGTTGTAGTCGGTTGCGAGCCCCACTGCCGTGTCGGCGTCGAAGACCTGAATGCCGGGGGCCGTCAGCGCGATCACCTGATGGTCGATGCCGGTCGCGTCCATATCGGCAAGCCGCAGATCGCCAAGGTCCTCGAGCCGCTCGACGACCTTGCGGGTCCAGTCGCTGTCGTTGAACAGGAAGTAACCCATCAGGCTCTCGAATCCCGGGTCGAGGCTCGAATGTTCCCGGAGCAGGGCTCGATAGCGGTCCAGCATGTCGCGCGGTGCGTACGCCTCCTCAGTCGCTATCCGCTTGCAGCCAATCTCCTGAACTGATTCAGCCATGTCGCATCTTCGGCCGCGTGAACGCCCGCCCTTTCATGTAGACTGCCCGCAACAATAACAGAGGGCCACGTGGGGAGCATGCCCGTAACTCAACTCGAGCATTACCTCGTCGTCAGCGACGAGCTGGAACAAACCAGGGACTTTTACTGCGACGTTCTCGGTCTCGTTGTAGGCAGTCGCCCCGATCTCGGCTTTGACGGCTACTGGCTCTACCTCGGCGATGTCGCCTGCCTGCATCTTGCCGACCGGGAAAGCTACGCCGAATACAAAGCCCGCGTCGGGACACCCGTGCCGCAACAGACAGCGGACACGGGCGCGATCGATCACATCGCATTCAATGCGCGCGGATTCGAAGCGACCATCGAGCTGCTCGATTCACGCGAGCTCGAGTATCGTCGCAACGACATAGACGAGATCGGACTCAAGCAGCTATTCATCCAGGACCCGAATGCGATCACCCTGGAACTCAACTTTCGCGACTGAAGAGGGAATCGAGTGACGACTACGGATTACGGATTCATCGGTGTGGGCCGAATGGGCGGACCCATGGCAGGCCGGCTCCTCGACCAGGGCATATCACTGACGGTTTACGACGCATCGACCGAGGCTGTCCACGCGCTCGTCGAGCGTGGCGCGGTTGCCGCGGCATCCGCCGCCGAAGTCTGCTCGAATACGAAATCCGTTTTTCTGAGCCTGCCGACGCCGGACATCGTCGAGGCCGTCTGTCTTGGCGACCAGGGCGTTGAGGACGGCAGCAGCGTCAAGCACGTCATCGACTGCTCAACCACGGGACCAAAGGTTGCCCGTCAAGTCGCGGCGGAGCTCGCTAAGGCCGGCATCGAATATCTCGACGCACCGGTCAGCGGGGGCATCAAAGGCGCTCGCGAGGGCACGCTGGCCGTCATGGTCTCGGGCTCGAAGCCCGTCTACGACCTCGTCGAGCCCGCGCTCGCCAACTTCGGCAAGCTGTTCTATGTCGGCGCGAATGCCGGCCAGGGCCAGATCATGAAGCTCGCCAACAACCTGCTCGCAGCCGCAGCCATCGTGCTCTCGTCCGAAGCGATCACCATGGGCGTCAAGGCAGGCCTCAACCCGAGCCAGATGTGCGACATCATCAATTCGGGCAGCGGCCGCAACAGCGCAACTCAGGACAAGTTCCCGCGCTCGGTCATCCCGCGCAGCTTCGACTTCGGCTTCGCCACCGGGCTCTCGTACAAGGACGTTCGCCTCTGTCTGCAGGAAGCCGACGAGCTCGGCGTGCCGATGGTTGCGGGCGCAGCAGTGATGCAAATGCTGGCTGTCACGAAGGCCAGGTTCGGCGCCGACTCCGACTTCACGTCCATTGCGCGCGTCGTCGAGGAATGGGCCGGCGTCGAAATCAAGGACTAGAATCTAACTCAGAATCCCCCATGGGCGAGCCCAAGGCTGTTCGTTGAGCGCGGCGCAACACGTCGAGAACTTTCTGCAGCTGCTGACGGCCGGGATTCTGACCGGCGTCATCTACGGGCTCATGTGCGTCGGCCTGTCGCTGATCTTCGGCATCATGCGCGTGATCAACTTCGCTCAGGGCGAGTTCATGATGCTCGGCATGTACGGAGCCTGGTATTGCTCCGGCCTGCTGGCGGGCGCAACGTTCTTTCCCGAGCTCATTGCTCCGTTCGTCGCCGCACTGATCGCCGGGCCGTTCGTTTTCCTCATCGGCCTCGTCCTGCACAAGGCGCTCGTGAGCCAGGTCACCGGGACGAGCGCGGCATCGCTCGATTCCGAGGGGCACTATGCGCAGCTCATCCTGACGCTCGGCATTTCGCTGGTCCTTGCCAGCGGCATGGAGATGCTGCGCGGCACGGCGCCCGCGTCGATCTCGACGCCGCTGTCGTCGACGCCCTGGATCATCGGGCCGCTGGTCGGCGAGGACGTCATGATCTTCGTCAATCAGGCGCAGACCGCCGGAGCGTTGATCGCCGTCGGCGTCGTCGTCGCATTCGCCACGCTCATGGCGAAGTCCCGCATCGGCCGCTCGCTGAGAGCGGCGGCGGATAACCCCGAAGCCGCCATCTACATGGGCATCAATGTCGACCAGGCCTATCGGATCGCCTTCGGGCTCGGCGTCGGCATCACGGCAATCGGCGGCGGATTGCTCGCATCGACGAATCCTTTCCACCCGCACATCGGCATCGAGTTCGTCATCGTCATGTATGCCGGGGTCGTGCTCGGCGGGCTCGGCAGCGTCAGCGGCGCCTTCTTCGGCGGGCTCGTCATCGGTCTCGTCCAGCAGCTCTCGGCGCTGTTCCTGCCGACGCAACTGCAAAACACCTCGATCTTCGTCTGCTTTCTGATCATCATCCTGCTCAAGCCGGAAGGCCTTTTCGGCCGGGCCGAGCGGCGGGCCTGAAGCGTGTATTCCACCAACACGCCCCGACACCTGCCGTGGATCCTCGCCTTCGCGGTGATCTACGGGCTGATCGCACTCGGCGTCGACAACTCCTACTACCAGCTCATCATGACCAACGTGCTGGTCTGGGCCGTCATGGGGCTGGCCTGGAATCTGCTCAGCGGCTACAGCGGCCTGGTCTCTTTCGGCCACGCCGCGTTCTTCGGGCTCGGCGCGTACTTCGTCGTCCTGGCCCAGGTGAACTGGAGCCTGAGCCCCTGGCTGGGCATTCCACTGGCGGGACTGCTCGGCGGGCTGGCCGGCATCATCGTCGGCATCCCGACCTTTCGCCTGCGCGGCCACTACTTTGCGCTCGCGATGCTCGCGTATCCGCTGGCGCTGCTCTATGTCTTCGAATGGCTTGGGCACCAGGAAGTGGCCATTCGGATGAGGCGCGAGTCGCCAACGGCAT
>DATCZB010000297.1:0-4749 GCA_036526155.1 Gammaproteobacteria bacterium | reverse complement strand
AGATCGTCTGGCGCGCCCAGAGAAACTCGCCGGTCTCGCGGTCGATCGTGTAGACGAGGCCCGTCTTGCCCGGGATGCCGGTGATGACCTTGCGCTCCTCGCCGGCACGCAACCGCGGGCTGATCCACTCGACCTCGTCGGGGTCGGGCGCGACGACCGTGTCGACGAGCAAACGCTCGAACGGATGGTCGAGATCCCAGTGATCGACGAGATGCTGGAAGTACCATTCGATCTCGCCCGTCTCGCCGTTCAGCGCCAGCGTCGAGTTGTGGTACAGGTACTGCTCGTCGTTGCCGGCCAGCACGAACTTCGGCGCCGGCGCCGTGACCGACGTGCCGACGTAGATGCGATCGAGCTCGGCATCGTAGCTCGGGACCATCCACATGCCGACGTGCCAGCGCTCCTCGTAGGGCACGTCGCCCCAGGTTTCGTCGCCGGGCTCGCCGGGGCGCGGGATCGTCCGCGTGCGCCAGAGTTCCTCCCCCGTTTCGGCGCTGAAAGCCGTGATGACGCAGGCCTCGGGGCCGCCTTCGGGCTCGCAGCTTCGGCCCGAGATCACCTTGCCGTTGACGACGATCGGGCCCGAGCTGTTCTTGGCGCCGGCACGATAGTCGAGGATCAGCGTCTCCCAGGCCAGCTCGCCGGTTCTGGCGTCGAGGGCATAGGCGAAGCCGTCGGCGCCGTTGTCGAGGATATGGTTGCCGTGAATCGCGATGTTCCGGTTGGTCGCCGCGGCAGGGAAATAGTCGCCGACGTCCGAGGGCACGCCGCGGCGATACTCCCAGATCAGGTCGCCGGTCGTCGCGTCGATCGCCTGCGTGATGTCGTTCGGGTTCGGGAAGTACATGATGCCGTCGTAGACGAGTGGCGTGCCTTCCTGCTCGCCCGGGTGCAGCTCGCGCGTCCAGACGAGCTGGAGCCCGTCCACGTTGCGCTTGTCGATGCTGTCGAGCGGGCTGTAGCCCCAGCTATCGAGCGTGCGCCGCCACATCAGCCAGTCGGCGGGGTCCGGGTTTTGCAGCATCTCATCCGTAACGGGGACGAAGTCCGCGATCGTGGTCTGCGCGTTCAGCGCTGCGGAAGAGGCTGCCAATGCGACGGCAGAAGCGATCGAGATGCGACGAATCATCATGAATTCCCCCGGGATTCTGCGCGCGAGTGTAGCAGGATTGATTTTAGCAAGCTTGTTCACCAAGCTTGCGGTCACGCGGCGCGAACGCGCCTGAACGGAACGATCAGGAATGATAATCGACTGCCACGGGCACTACACGACGGCGCCGGACGAGCTCGGCGAGTATCGCGAGCAGCAAAAAGCCGAACTCGAGCGCGATCCCGATCACAAGGCCGAGAAGGGCACGCTGAATATCAGCGACGATCAGTTGCGCGAAAGCGTGGAGTCGGCGCAACTGAAACTGCAGCGGGAGCGCGGCACGGATGTGACGATTTTTTCGCCGCGGGCGAGCTGGATGGGGCATCACATCGGCAACGCGTCGACGAGTCAGGCCTGGAGCGAGCACTGCAACGATCTGATCTATCGGCTGACGCAGCTATACCCGGAGAACTTCATCGGCGTCGCGCAGCTGCCGCAGTCGCCCGGCGCTCCGATAGAGTCATCCGTGCACGAGCTCGAGCGAACCGTCGAGCAGCTCGGTTTCGTCGGCTGCAACCTCAATCCCGACCCGACGGGCGGCTTTTTCACGGGCCCCGGGCTCGGCGACCGGTACTGGTATCCGCTCTACGAAAAGATGTGCGAGCTCGAGGTGCCGGGCATGATTCATGTCTCCGGTGCCTGCAACACGCCGTACTGGCAGACGACCGGTTCGTATTATCTTGCTGCCGACACCGTCGCGTTCATGCAGATGATGCAATCGGACGTCTTCAGGGATTTTCCGCCGCTCAAGCTCATCGTCCCGCATGGCGGCGGCGCCGTGCCGTACCACTGGGGACGGTTTCGCGGCCTCGCCGACATGCTCAAGCTGCCGCCGCTCAACGAAGCCGTGCTCGACAACGTCTTCTTCGATACCTGCGTCTATCACCAGGCCGGTATCGATCTCCTGCTCGAGGTCATCCCGACCAGGAACATCCTGTTTGCATCGGAGATGGTCGGCGCCGTCCGCGGTATCGATCCCGAGACCGGTTTCTATTTCGACGACACGCGGCGCTATATCGATCAGAGCACCAAGATCAGCGATGCGGAGCGCAAGATGATCTTCGAGGACAATGCGCTTGCCGTCTACAAGAGGCTCGAGGGGAAACTCACCAGGGGGGAATAATCATGCGCGCACTCGTGATCGCCGTGGGGTTCGCTGGACTCATGCTTGCCGGCGCCGTCGGCGCACAATCGGAGTCCCCGAGAATCTACAACACGGTCAGGGCGAAGCTAGCCAACGGTCAGCAGGTCGTCGGCGGCACGGTGACGTCGTCCGATCCCAATATTTATTGTGCGATGGCCAACTCGGGGTTCGACTTCGTCTGGATCGAGATGCAGCACAGCCCGTTGACGTACCAGGAAGTCGGCCGAATGATCTGGGCCTGCCGCGGCGCTTCTGCGATTCCCTTCGTTCGCATCCCGGACGCAACCGCGGGCGATATCCAGAAGGCGACCGATATCGGCGCGCTCGGCATCATCGTGCCACTCGTCGACACGGTCGAGAAAATCGAGGCTGCCGTCAGATACACGAAGTTCCCGCCCGAGGGCGTGCGCAGTCTTGGTGGCGGGCAGTATCGCGGGCTTTGGGGTGACGATTACCGGCAGACGGCCAACGACAACATCATGGTCGTCGCGATGATCGAGTCGCCGGCCGGCGTCGAGATCGCGGAGCAGATCGCAGCCGTCCCCGGCGTCGACATCGTCATGGCCGCGAGCACGGACCTCGGCAGCTTTTCCGGTCTGCGTCAGGGTGATCCCGAGTACGAACGCATGGTCGACGCGATCGTCGAGGCAACGAATGCTGCCGGTCTCTACCTCGGCGGACCGCAGGCCTGGATGGATCGTGCTGGCTTCGATTTCTTCCAGGCGCCAGACGACACGTTTTTTATCCGGGCGGGTGTCAGGGAGTCGCTGAGAACGGCCCCGACGGGAGTCGCACCGACCGAAGGCGCCGAAGATTAGTTGTCAGGGTGCCCCACGAATTCTGTCAGGCGCATAGCGGGTGACACCGTCGCCGGGGTTCGGGATCCCGCGGTTTGCTTTGTCCTGCCGCCGAAACTAAAGTGACGCCGTCTCGAATCGGTGGGGGTTGAGGGGCAGTAACTGATGGACCTGATCTTTTTTCTCGGGCGTTTTCACGTCCTGGCGCTGCACATACCGATCGGCATCATCATTGCGATCTTTGTGCTCGAATGGCTCTCGCGCAAGGAGAAGTACCAGCATCTGGCGGCGGCCTCCGGCTTTCTCTGGGTGACCGCGGCCGTCTCCGCGATTCTGACCGTCATCCTCGGCTACATGCATTTTGCCGAGGGCGGGTTCACCGGGCCATCGGCGCTGCAGCACCGAAACACCGGGACGGCGCTGGCCCTGATCATTACCGTGATAGCCGCGCTCCGCGTCAGCAAATTCGCGGACAACTACAAGCCCGTGTTCTTCCCGGCGGCCATCCTGATGGTCTTCCTGGCTACGATTGCCGGCCACTACGGCGGCAACCTGACGCATGGCTCCACCTATCTCGTCGAGTACGCGCCGCAACCGATTCGATCAATGGCTGGTCTCGCCCCGCGGCGGGAGCCCGTCGAGAATCTGGCCGCAGCCGACCCCTATCTCGATCTCGTCGATCCGATGTTCGAGTTGCGCTGCGTCAGCTGTCACAACGAGGACAAGCGCGAGGGCGGTCTCGATCTCACGAGCTTCGCGGCGCTCATGGACGGTGGCGAGAACGGCACGGTGGTCGTGTCCGGGCGCCCGGATTTCAGTGAGCTGTACAACCGGATCACGCTACCGAGCTCCGACGAGTCGTATATGCCGGCCGAAGGCAAGGAGCCGCTGACCGAGGCTCAGGTCGAGATCATCGAGTGGTGGATTGCTGCCGGCTTGCCGGTCGAGACGACGATGGATGAGCTAGAGATGCCGCCCGACGCCGCTGTTGAGGCGCTGATCCGCGCCGAGCTCGGACTGCCGCCCTCAGGCTAGATAAAGACCCTGCCTGCAGCCCGCAGGCAGGAGTTAACGCCGCGTGCGTGCGGGCGTGCCGCTGGAGGCCGCGGGCGCCGAACGCGGTGCCGGTGCCGATCGCGTCGAGGACGAGCCGGCAGAAGGCGATCTGGATATGCCCCCGATCGACCCGCCATTCGAGCGCGACGGCGGCGCCGTCGAGCGCGATGGCGGGACTGTCACCGTCCTCCCGGAAGAAGATCGCGGCGCAGTCGTTGTCCTCGCCGGTGCCGAATTGGCCCGCGGTGCCGGTGCCGTCCGCGTGCGAGTCGACAGCGTGCCCGATGTGCGCGGTGCAGGCGTCGAGCTGTTCGAACGCGGGCGCGTGGTTGCATTCGTCGAGTCGGTCGGGCTGATGCCCCGAACGCGGGCGGACGACGATGAGTTCGACGGCACGGACCGGGTCGTGGTCGGTGCCGAGGCCGGGCGCGTGCCGGATCGCTCCGTCAGGCCCCGAATCAGCGCGCCCTGACGTTCGCGCGCCGTCGTGCCCTCTGTCGTGCCCTCTGTCGTGCCCTCTGTCGTGCCCTCTGTCGTACGCTCTGTCGTACGCTCTGTCGACCGGGTTGTCGTAACGCTCCGCCGCGCGTCCGTGCCCTGCA
>DATCZB010000296.1:0-7797 GCA_036526155.1 Gammaproteobacteria bacterium | reverse complement strand
GGGCTTCGGGATCACTGTTGACCGCGACGATCGTGCCGGCGTCCTTGATGCCCGTCAGGTGCTGGATCGCTCCGGAGATTCCGACGCCGATGTACAGGCTCGGAGCAACGATCTTGCCGGTCTGGCCGACCTGCAGGTCGTTGCTCATCCAGCCCGAGTCCACAGCTGCACGGGATGCGCCGACCGCCGCGTCGAGCGAGTCGGCGAGCTGCTCGATCAGGCTGACGCCTTCGGGTCCGCCGATTCCGCGGCCGCCCGCCACGACGGTGGCTGCCGACTGCAGGTCCGGGCCGGATTGGCGGTCGCCTCGACGCTCGACGAAGCGCGTGTGGGTGGGCAGCTCGATCTCGAGCTCGAGCGGCTCGATCGCGGCCGGGGCTTGCCCGGCCGGGGCCTCGAACGCCGTCGTCCGTATCGTCGCAAACAGCGTCGCCTCGGTGCTCGTCGTCTCGACCGTCGCAATCACGTTGCCGGCATAAATCGGCCGCTGGAAGCGGCCCGGACCTTCGATGGCGGAGATGTCGCTGAGCACGGCAGAGCCGCAAAGCGCGGCGGCGCGCGGCAGCAGGTCCTTGCCGAAAGTGGTCGCCGGCCCGAGCACATGAGTGTAGTCGCCGGCCAGCGCCGCGACCTGTGGTGCCCAGATGGCAGCCAGGCAGGGCGCGTTTTCCGCGCGCGCGAGCAGCAGCACGCGGCCGACGCCGGCGACGGCGGCTGCCTCGGCGGCGACCGCGCTGCCGTCGCCCGCCAGCACGAGAAGATCGACGCCGTCGGTGCCGAGTTGCTGCGCCGCGCCGACGGTTCGCAGCGTAGCCGGCGCGAGCTCGGCCTCATCGTGCTCCGCGATGACGAGCACTTTCGTCATCAGAGCAGTCCCCGCCGCTCGAGCTCATCGAGCAGCTCGTCGACCGATGCCGCGCGGATCCCGCCGCCGCGGGGAGGCGGCTCGGCCAGCTCGACGACCCGGAACGCCGGCTCATGCTCGATTCCGAGCTCGGCGAGCGCGATCGACTCGATCGGCATCTTCTTCGCCTTGAGCATCTGTGGCAGCCTGACGTAGCGCGGCTCGTTGAGTCGGAGGTCGGCCGTGACCACAGCCGGCAGGTCGAGCTCGAGCACCTCGGTGCCCTGATCGATCTCGCGCGCGACGCGAATCGTCGACCCGCCGACCTCGACCTCCGAGGCGAACGTGGCCTGCGGTCGGCCCCAGAGTCCGGCGAGCATCTGGCCGGTCTGATTGTTGTCGGAGTCGATCGATTGCTTGCCGAGCAGGACGAGCAACGGATCTTCGCGCCCGACGAGCGCGAGCAGCACCCGCGCGACGAGCAGAGGTTCCGCTGCGGTGCCCGACTCGATTCGGATCGCGCGGTCGGCACCCATCGCCAGCGCCGTCCGCAGTTGCTGCTCGACCTCGGTCGTGCCGATCGAGACGGCAACCACCTCATCGGCGAGGCCCTGCTCGCGAATCCGGATCGCTTCCTCGAGCGCGATCTCGCAGAACGGGTTGACGCTCATTTTGACCCCGTCCGTCACGACCCCGCTGCCGTCGGCCTCGAGGTGCACGCGGACGCTGTAGTCGATGACGCGTTTGAGTCCGACGAGAATACGCCGCATGCGCGTCAGCTTGCCCTTGCTTTGAACTCCCGGCGCCGCTTGCTCAGCAGGTGCTCGGTGTAGCCGTTCGGTTCCACTCTGCCCTCGAACACGAGGTCCAGAGCGGCCTGAAAAGCCGTGCTCGAATCGAAATCGGGAGCCATGTTGCGGTACGCGGGGTCGCCGGCATTTTGCTCGTCGACGATCCTCGCCATGCGCTGCAAGGCATCTATTACCTGCTCCCTCTCCAGCAGGCCGTGATGCAGCCAGTTGGCGATGTGCTGCGACGAGATCCGGAGCGTTGCGCGATCCTCCATCAGGCCGACGTTGTTGATATCGGGCACGGTCGAGCAGCCGACACCCTGCTCGACCCAGCGTACGACGTAACCCAGGATGCCCTGCGCATTGTTGTCCAGCTCGCGCTGAATCTCCTCGGCGCCGAGCTCCCGGCTGCCGAGCAGCGGAGGCGTCAGAATGTCGGCCAGGCTGGCTCTGCCGCGGCTTGCAAGCTCTTGCTGCCGCGCGCCGACGTCGACGCGGTGGTAGTGGACTGCATGCAGTGTCGCCGCGGTCGGCGATGGCACCCAGGCACAGCTCGCGCCCGAGTTCGGATGGCCGATCTTGGCCTCCAGCATCTCCGCCATTTCCGCCGGCATGGCCCACATCCCCTTGCCGATCTGCGCATGCCCCGGAAGACCCGTCTCGAGACCAAGGTCGACATTCCAGTCCTCGTAGGCCAGCATCCATGGCGCCGATTTGATCTCGGGCTTCGGGATCATGGGGCCCGCCTCCATATGCGTATGGATCTCGTCGCCCGTGCGATCGAGAAAGCCCGTGTTGATGAAGATGATGCGCTCGCGTGCCGCGCGGATGCACTCGCCGAGATTGACGGTCGTGCGTCGCTCCTCATCCATGATGCCGATCTTCAGCGTGTTGGCCGGCAGCCCGAAAGCCTTCTCGACGACGGCAAAGAGCTCGACCGAGAGTGTGACCTCGTCGGGCCCGTGCTGTTTCGGCTTGACGACGTAAACGCTGCCACTGCGGCTGTTGCGAAACTCGCTACCGCCCTTGAGGTCGTGCATCGCAGCCAGCGTCGTGACCACGCAGTCGAGAAACGTTTCTGCAATCGGTTCGCCGTCTGCGGTCGTGACGGCTTCGGTCAGCACATGGGCCCCGACATGCCTGACCAGCAGCATGCTGCGTCCGGGCAGGCGCCGCTCGCTGCCGTCCGGCCCGGTGTAGATGCGATCGGGCTCGAGGCTGCGCTCGATGGTCTTGCCGCCTTTCGCGAAGCTCGTCGTCAGGTCGCCGCGCATGACGCCGGCCCAGTTGGAATAGACGAGTGCCTTGTCCTCGGCGTCGACGGCGGCAACCGAGTCTTCACAATCCATGATCGTCGAGACGGCGCTCTCGAGGACGACGTCCCTGACCCCGGCCGAATGCTGCTGACCGATCGGATGCGTCGGGTCGATAGAGAGCTCGATGTGCAGTCCGTGATGACGCAGCAGGACGGCTTCGACTTGCCCCGGCTCACCGCCGAAGCCCGCAAAGCTGGCCGCGTCCTCGAGTCCGGTGGCGCCCCGGTCGCCAAGGCCGAGCCTCAGCGAGCCGCCTTCGACGGCGATCGACGTCACGTCGGCCCAGTTGCCCTCGGCCAGCGGCACGGCCTCGTCGAGGAAACCGTTGGTCCAGGCAATGACCTTCTCCCCGCGCGCAGGGTCGTAGCCTTCGTTGCTCGCGTTCTCGTCCGCGGCGATGACGTCGGTCCCGTAGAGCGCATCGAACAGGCTGCCCCAGCGCGCATTGGCTGCATTCAGGGCATAGCGGGCCTTGTCCACCGGCACCACGAGCTGCGGTCCGGCGAGCACGGCGATTTCAGGATCGACGTTCGCGGTCGTTACGCTGAACGGTTCGCCCTCGGGCACGAGGTAGCCGATTTCCTCGAGAAAGGCCCGGTAGGCATCGCCGTCCAGCGGCGCGTCGCCGCGGGACCCGAACCACTCGTCGATGCGGGACTGCAGCTCGTCGCGTCGCGCCAGCAACTCGCGATTGCGCGGGCCGAGCGTCGCGACGATCTCGGCCAGCGTGCGCCAGACGGTATCGGGCTCGATGCCGGTGCCGGGGGCGATGTCCTCGGCAACAAGCCGCTCCAGGGTGCGGGCAACCTTCAGGCCCGCGATCTCGAGGTACTCGCTCATAGGCCGGCTCTAGAGCAGTGCGCCGACGTCGACGCCGAGCGACAGGGCCGCGGCGCCGAGCGCGATCCTGACGAGTTTCTGATTGCGCCGGTCCGCTTCATCGAACCGCGCCTTGAGCGCGTCGAGCCGCTGCTCGAGCTTGCCGACCGTGGCGGTTCCCTTGTCTTTGACATAGGCGGCGGAGGCCGCAGCTGCGGCGCCGGCCGCGACCGGCATGCCCGCCACAAGGCCTTTGAGCACTGCACGTCGTTGCATGATTGGTGATACTCCCTTGAGGTTCGTCAGAGGGCGTCGATGAATTCGCGCATCCGCTGCCTGGCATTGGTATCAGGCACCGGACCGTAAGCCGTGAGCGCGTTTTCTTCCATGTGCACGGGATTGCTCGTTTCCGTCAGCACGCAGGTGAGGTAAGGATTTGCGAGCAGGTACTTGAGCGAGAACTGGGCCCAGCTATGGCAATCGAATTCGGCCGTCCATTCCGGCAGCGGCTCATTTTCGAGCCGGCGGAAGTAGGCGCCGTTCATGAACGGTCGATTGATGATGACGCCAATGCCGCGATCAGCCAGCATCGGGAGGATGCGGGACTCCGATCCGCGTTCGGTGATCGAGTAGTTGATCTGGACGAAGTCGGGCGTCTCGCGCGACAGAAAGCTTTCGAGCGGGTCGTAGAGCCTGGCTTCCGAGACCGTGACGCCAATGTATCGGGCGCGGCCGTCATCCTTGAATGAGCGCAGCGTCGGCCAGTGCGTGTCGACGTCGGTCAGGCTGAAAATCTGCGCGAGATCGATTTGCTCACGGCCATAATCCTCGAGCGTCGCCTCGAGCTGCGCGATGCCGGAATCGCGGCCCACCTGATCAATCTTGGTTGTGACGAACAGTGAATCGCGCAGATCGGGCAGATTGATGACCTGGCCGAAAGCCGCATCGTTTTCGCGGTTACGCGGCCAGGTGTCGACTACGCGACCGCCATTGGCGACGAGCTCGCGCAGGACCGCGGCGACAGGCTCGGGCCCTTCCGTTGCGATCTCCTGCACGACCTTGCTCGAGCCAAGGCCGATGACCGGCAGCGCTTCGCTCGTGCCGGGTATCGTCCGCGTCGGCATCGTGCCCTGGGCGCTTGCGGGCAGCAGGCCCGAAGCGCCGGCGATTCCGGCGAAAGCCAAAAACTGGCGCCGGTCGTAGCGGTATCCGTTCATACCTGAAGCTTATCACTTCCACGCCGCGTAATGCGGGCCCGAGCGGCGGCGCAATTCGCGTGGTCGGGACGGCGCGACGCGCACAGGCTTGCGGGGCTTAAGCCTAATGAATGGCCGGTGAGCAGGGCACGAGAGCCAGCAGCTTGCCGAGCGCTTCTGCGCTCGCATCGCTGTGGAGCCATGCGGAGACTTCGGGCCGCCAAGCCTTCATGTTGAGCTCGATGAGCTCGAGATAGGCGTGGACTGCGGCTTCATCGAGATACTCATTTTCCATTCTCGATATATGCGGCCGATTTGACCAAGTTCAAGCCCGACCCCGACCACTTTGGGCCGCGCTCCATCTGCCTTAGACTTCGGGGCTCGGAATGCTGCAATACGAGGAATTGGGATGCTTGAGCTGAATATCAACGGACAGACGTTCGAAGTCGGCGACGACGTCGACCCGGCAACGCCTCTGCTCTGGGTGCTGCGCGACACCCTTGGTCTCGTCGGCACGAAGTACGGTTGCGGCATCGGGCAGTGCAGCGCCTGCACGGTGCACATCAATGGCGCGCCGCTGCAGTCATGCCAGCTGCCGGTGGAGCGCGCCGTCGGCCAGGAGATCACGACGATCGAGGGGCTTGCGGTCGAAGGAGAGCTGACCGAGCTGCAGCAGGCCTGGATCGACGAGGACGTGGCGCAGTGCGGCTACTGCCAGGCCGGCCAGGTCATGCGCGCAACGGCGCTCCTGGCGCAGAACCCGAATCCCAGCGACGCGGACATCGACTCTTTTATGTCGTCCAATATTTGCCGCTGCGGAACCTACAACCGGATCCGTAGCGCGATTCGAAACGCGGCGGACAGGCTTGCCGCCAACCGGGGATCGAACAGCAGGGGGGTCGTCTGATGACACGACACGAACAGGACTTCGAGCTGGATCCCTACGTTCCCGAATCCATTCAGCGATGGCGGGCCGAGCGCCGCAAAGCCATGTCGCTCGACCGGCGTCATTTCATCAAGGTCACCGGTCTTACCGGTGGCGGTCTCGTTCTCGGGCTTGGCGCAAGCGCGCCCGATGTCGTCCGGGCGCAGGCCGGAGCCGACGTGTTCGAGGCCAACCCGTTCGTTCAGGTTCGCCCCGACAACACCATCGTGATCTTTTCGAAGAATCCCGACGTGGGTCAGGGCGTCAAGACGGCAATGCCGATGATCGTCGCCGAGGAGCTGGACGTCGACTGGGAGCAAGTCGTCGTCGAGCAGGCCGATATCGATCAGAGCCGTTATGGCGTGCAGATCGCCGGCGGGTCAACCTCGATTCCGAGCAACTGGATGTCCTTGCGTCAGGCCGGCGCGACCGCGCGTGCGATGCTCGTCGCCGCGGCCGAGCTCGAGCTCGGTGTCGACGCGGCAGAGCTGACGACGGAGTCCGGTCACGTCATTCACGAGGCCTCCAGTCGTCGGCTGAGCTATGGCGAGCTGGCCGAGCGGGCCTCAACGCTCCCGGTGCCGGATCCGGTCTCGCTGACGCTCAAGGCACGGCCCGACTGGAAGCTGCTCGGACGGCGTATCACGGGCGTCGACAACGAGAAGATCGTCACCGGTCAGGCGCTGTTCGGCATCGACCAGCAACTACCCGATATGGTCTATGCGACGCTGGTCAAGGCGCCGGCCATCGGGGCGCGTCCGGTCAGCGCCAATCTCGATCACGTCAAGGGGTTGCCCGGTGTCATCGACGCATTCCTGGTCGAGCGTGTCGGCGACCCGATCGAGTTCGGCATCGATACAGCGGCGGTCCTGCCCGGCGTGGCAATTGTCGCCAACTCGACCTGGGCCACGTTCAAGGCCAGGGATGAGCTCGAGGTCGAGTGGGATGAATCAGAAGCCGCGAGCGACAGCTGGTCGGAAGCCGTCGCGGAAGCGACGCGGCTCGGTGCCGCTCAGGGCGAGGAATCGCTCGTCGATTCAGGCGACGTGGATACCGCTTTTGCCGAGGCGAGCGCGACGCCCGAGGGTTTCTACACCTATCAATTCGCCTCACATGCTGATCTCGAGCCGCAGAATTGCACGGCCTGGTTCAAGGGCGACTCCATCGAGATCTGGGCGCCGACCCAGACGCCGACGATGGCGATTCCGGCCGTAGCGAATTTGCTCGGGTTGCCCGAGGACCGCGTCACGCTGCATCAGCTGCGCGGCGGTGGCGGCTTCGGCCGGCGGCTGGCTAACGACAGCGTCTGCGAGGTCGCGTGGATTGCGCGTCAGCTCGGCGTCCCGGTCAAGGCGCAGTGGTCGCGCGAGGACGACATGGGCTTCGACTACTATCGTCCCGGCGGCTTTCATTCGTTCAGGGCCGCGCTCAACAACCAGGGCAGGCTGTCGGCCTGGCAGGATCATTTCATCACCTTCGGGCGCAACGGCCGGCCGATTTCCTCGGCCAACCTCACGGGCCGCGAGTTTCCGGTCAATGCGCTGCCGAACGCGCGGATCACGCAGACCTTGTTGCCCAGCGGGATCCCATCGGGCCCGTGGCGCGCGCCGGGCTCGAACGCGCTGGCCTTCGCCATTCAATCGTTCCTGCACGAGTGCTCCGCGGCGGCGGGCAGGGATCATCTGGAGTTCCTGCTCGAGCTGTTCGAGGACGTCAGCCCGCCGCGCGGCGGCGGCTCTGGCGGTTTCGGTGGCGGGGGTCTCGACCCGGCGCGGGCTGCGGCCGTCACCCGGCGCGCCGCGGAGGAAGCCGGCTGGGGCAGGGAATTGCCTGCCGGGCGGGGCCTGGGCCTCGCGTTCTACTTCAGCCACCGGGGACACTTCGCCGAGGTGGCCGAGGTCAGCGT
>DATCZB010000295.1:0-11123 GCA_036526155.1 Gammaproteobacteria bacterium | reverse complement strand
GAGCTATCGTTCCTGATGACCTCATGCTTCATCATCAATAGCTTCGCCGCCGTTCAGGACGTTGCCGTCGATGGCATGGCGATCGAGGTCCTGCCTGCTGACGAGCGTGGCCGAGCCAATGCACTGATGGCCTTCGGCCAGGTCGCGGGTTTCTCCGGTGCGGGCGCCCTGTGTGGATGGACGTTGACGAAGGTCGGCCTGTCGGGAACAGCCCTTGCGCTCGCGGTCGGCACTGCGATCATTCTCGCGATAGCCATTGGCCTTCGTGAGCGCGGCGGCGAGAAACTGCTGCCCTGGACCCAGGGCGAGACGCACCATACGAATCACGCGCGCGAGGTCAGCTGGCGTGCCATCTGCGTCAACGTCTTCCGCGTGCTCGTGCTGCCCGCAAGCCTCGCCTTGATTCTGGTCACGCTGTTGTGGCGAGTGAGTCACGGCATGTTCGTTGCCGCGGCCCCCGTCATCCTGACCCAGGAGCTTGGCTGGGAGCTCAGTGACTACACAAACTGGGCATCTATGTCGAGCTTCGTCGCCGCCGTCCTCGGCGTCCTGATCGGCCCCTTTATCGACCGGCATGGCTCACGCGCCATCCAGTTTGGCGGCCTGATCTTCTGCGGTCTCGTCTTCCTTACGTTCTGGCTGACAGCCGACTGGTGGTCGAACCGAACTGTCTGGATCGTGGGCCTGTTCGCCGCAAATATCGGGCTCCAGGTTGCATTCATTACGCTGATCGCGATCCATATGACCATTTGCTGGGGCAAGATCGCCGCAACGCAATTCGCGATCTACATGGCGTGGGCCAACCTGGCCCGGTCGATCGGAGCCAAGCTGTATGGCGAAGCTTCGCCCTATCTCGAGCTCGGCCAGGAGTCGCTTCTGATCGCCACTCTGTTCCTGCTCGGTGCAGCAAGCCTCGCGCTGGTCAATCTGAAGCGGCACAAGGCGCGTCTCGACCAGTTGCACGCCGCCGAGCCAGCCGAAGACGTCATCGTCGATATTCCGGCGAGATACTGACACCAGGGCCGCGCGACCACTAGCAAGCGTTTGAGCCAGGAAAACGGGTGGTTGTCGTTTCATCTTCCCACATGGCCCTGCCCGTGCCCCGGACACAGCAGAGCAACTTCACGCCCCCCACAGCGCAGGCTCTTGCCACTGCGGCGGCACAACCAGCTGACCCGCGAGGGGCTCGCCCGATTCGGTCAGAGATTGCGACTGCCAGGCACCGCCCCATTCCGGAGGCAGCGCGTATGGCGGCTCGATGCGAGTGTCCGGCGTAAAGCCTGACCGTCCGTAATATCCCGGATCACCGAGCACGCAAACGAGATCTGCACCGGTCACCCGCGCACACTCGAGGCCCGCGTCAACGATTTCGCTGCCGACACCCTGACGTTGCCGGTTCGGCGTGACGGCAAGCGGCCCAAGCAGCACGACTTTGCGCTCGGTGCCTTCGATACCGCAGACCGTAAACATGCCGTGGCCGATAATCTCCGAATCAATCAGCGCAACCAGCGACATCGCAACGACCGGGTCGGTCAGCAGAGACCTGACGAGCGGGACCAGGTCTTCATCCGGGAACGCTTGCGGATACAACGCCTCGATAGCCGCCGAATCGGCCGGCACGCTCTGACGAATAAAAAGTTCGCTCACTCTCGCCTCGCGGGCTCGTCCCCGAAGCGAGCGACTGTATCAGGCGAGTTGAGCTGCCGGTAGCTCGCTGGCGGACGCACGCAAGGCGTCGATCGCGGCCCGGGCCGTCTGGTACCGATCGCCGGGCGCCTTCTCGAGCATTCTGAGAACGACGGCGTCGAGGCCACCCGGGATCGCAGGATTGTGGCTGCTCGGCGGATCGGGTTGCTTGTTCACGTGCTGGGCGAGAATGCTCGAGATGTCGCCGTCGAACGGGACCTTGCCGGTCAGCATCTGATACAGCGAAACGCCAAGGCAATAGACATCCGTCCGCGGATCGACCGGACCGCCCGTCACCTGCTCGGGACTCATGAACGCCGGCGAACCGAGCATGTCACCCTCGCTCGTGTGAATCCACGACTCGCGAAGCTTGGCTGTGCCGAAATCGGCGAGCTTGGGAATACCTTCCGCCGTAAAGAGGATGTTCATCGGCTTCACGTCGCGATGCACGACGCCATGCCGGTGTGCATAGTCGAGCCCACTCGCGACAGCACACCCGATCTCGACGCATTCATTGAGCGGCAGCGAACCGCTCTCCTGAATTCTGTCGGCCAGGCTCCCGCCCGGCAGCAACTCCATGACGATCCAGAAATGCGAATCGAAGTCGATCAGGTCGTGCATTGTGACGATGTGCGGGTGGGTCAGGCTCGCAAGCGCCATCGCTTCCTGTCTAAACCGCATCGAGTGCTCGTGGTCACCGACGAAATGCGCATAGAGCTGCTTCAGGGCAACCGTACGGTCGAGCAGCATATCGGTAGCCGCATGCACGATGCCCATGCCGCCGCCGCCCATCTGCTTCTCGAGTCGATAGCGACGATCGGCGCCAACGTATTGGGGCGCGGCATCCGCTCGATGAGTGGCCGTCACCGTTGCGGATGCGTCCTCGCCAACCGGCGCCCTGTTGTCCCGGGCAACCAGCGTCGGGTCATTCGCTCCAATTTCGGCTCGCGCCGCAGCCGCAACCTCAGGAACAGGCTCGTCGTTAACGAGCAGGCCCGACGCCGTCACGCGCAGGTGCGCGCTTTGCTCGGCATCGACCGGCGCGAGCTCGTTGGCCTTTGCGAGTAGTGCCGTCGCTCGCTGCCGGCCGATACTCACGGCCCGGGGGACATTGCGAAGCAGCAGGACCAGAACGGCACCGAGGCTTAGAACCCACGCGGCACTCAGAAACTGATCGCGGCGAACGTCGCGCAGCGGATTCTCGATGGCCGTCCGGTTTCCCGTAAATCGCTGAAAGAAGCGCTGCTCCTCGTACACCGTCGGATAGAGCGTTTGCGAGAGCCAGTCGGCCGTGCGCGGCCCGAGAAAAGTCGCGGCCAGAATACCGGCCACCAGCACAATCTGCGCGGATCGGGCCGTCGTCAACCAGAGCTGCAGCAGCTTCGGCTTGCGAAACATCTGCGACAGCAGGACGAGGTTGCCCGTCTGCCGCGTGAAGCCCCGAGCGCAGGCCGTCTGCAACTGCTCGAGGTTCAGCTTGACAGGGACAGTTCGGGAATCGGTTGAGCCGCTTGCGCCAGTCTCGCCGGGACCCCGATTTGTCATGGGTGGCTGATCCATGGACGACTCGTGTTATCGGCCCGCGTGGCCAACGAACTTAGCTCATCAAGGCTCCGATTGCCGCGATGTGAATCACATCAAAGCTCACGAAACGCAAAGCGCTGACGGCAGCCAAACCGGATTCGCTACATAGCGCCCGTGAACGACAGGAAAGCGCCCTGATGGTCGAAGTCGAGATCCGTCAGGTCATCAGAGAAGTCAGTGAAGTTATAGCCGACGCCCACCTTGATGTTATCGCCGAGGCTGCGCGAGACGACCACCAGCGCGCCGCTGCGCTTCTCGCCGAGATCGAACATGTCGAGGATGCGCGTTTCGAACATGGCGTCCCAGTTGTCCCGGAACTCCCAGTCGGCCCGGAGAACCACGAGGCGCGCGCCGTTATCGAAGAACTGCCGGTTCTCGCGATCGAGACTGACCTCGCCGATTCGATGCGCATACTTGGCGCCGATAGACCAGCGCGGCCGGATGTCGTAGCTGACATCGACCGACGCGATCTGCGACTTCTGTATGAACTCGACGAGCGTATCCTGCAGTGCCACCTGGTCCGTCGTCGGCACGTTATAGAAGTAGGTGAACTTGAAGAGCGCGTTGAGCCGATCGTGCTCCACGGGCCGGAACGCCGTGCCGATCACGGCCTCGGTGTACTCGCCGTCGTAGAACTGGCCGTCCGTGCTCTCGCTTTCGGAGCGGTTGAACTTGCCGAGCAGACGCAGTGAAGGATTGACCTGATAACGGAAGCTGTTGCGGAACAGCGTCGTCGTTCGGCTCGAGATCGTCAGGTCAGGCTGCTCGCGATCGTCGATGCGATATTCGATCCCGCTCGAGAACTGCATGGCATCGAGGCCATAGCCGATGCTGACGCTCGCGGCCTGGCGCTCGGTCTCGGCGCCCGTCTGCACATCCTGCAGCGTGCCGATATCCGTGCTCGCCGACAGATTGAACTTCTCTGTTGGCGTGTAGGTGATACCCGTCGAGTGCGTCAGGCCGGAAACCGTATCACCGTTCTGATACCGCTCCTCGAGGAACACGCTCGCACTGTCGGCAAAGCGGGTCCTCGCGCCGGCGACAAGGCGTCCTTCGGAGCCCCGCGCGCCACGCAGGCCGTTGTCGGTGCGCTCATTCTCGAGTACGTAGTTGAGGTACAGGCTCGTGCGCTCCGAGTGAATGTAGTTCGTGCCGAGCTTGCCGCCGCGGCCGAGGTCACCGTCAGAGATTTCGACGTCGATGCCGAGGCGCTCGGAAATCTGGTACGAACCGCCCACGCCGACGCGGCCGTTCTCTTCGAGCGTGCCGGTGCGTGACGTCGTTTCCTGGAGGAACGCGTAAGCCGAGTAGTTCGACTGCGGATCGAACCCGACCTGAACGATGCCGTCGATGCGCTCGCCCTCGACCTGAGTCAGCGGCACGAGCACCGAGTCATCCCGGCGGGTTTCTTCACGCAGTCCGGCGCTGACGCTCCATTCGTCGGTCAGCGACAGGCCGATATTCATCTCGCGCGCATCGGTCTCCACGCCCTGATCCTGCACCCGTGAGTCGGCCTTGAAGGCCAGCGACATGCGCTCGTTGACCGGCAGGGCGAATGATCCGCCATAGGTGCGCGTGTCCTGCAGCGTGGTCAGTCCGGGCGCCGCATAACCGGCTTCGACGTCCTGTCCGTACAGCGTCACACGACCCTCGAGCACGCCGATGAAGTCCTCGAGCGCGAGACTCAGATCCATGCGGTTCGCCGTCGCATCGGCGGCGACGAACGAAGTCTCGTCGTAGCCGTAAAAGCCGAAGCCGCCGTCGTCCGAGCGCATCGAATCGGTCAGGAAGCCTTCGCTGCGACCCGTCTGCAGCTTGAGCCAGGTGCGCTCGTTCTTGCGCAGCGTCACGTCGGTGCCGTTGAGCGTCGAGTCGATGTCGCCCTGCTCGTTCGAGTTGGCGGTGAAGCCAACCTGGACATGGTCGTTGACCCAGTAGTGAACCTGACCGCCTACCGAGAGCGCATCGAGCTCGTCGAAGCCCGGCGTGTACTCATAGCGCACGACGAGATGGGCCTCGTCGCCGTTGAGCGCATTGGTGCGCACCAGCAGATTGTCGTCTACCGTCGAGTTCAGCGGCTCGTTGAGCAGAATCCGGCCCTGCAGGTAATCGATGTCATAGTCGAGCACGGGCCGCAGGTTGACGACCCCGGTCACGACGCCCGATGCCTTGTCCCGGATCTCGATCCGGACCCGCTCGGAACCGGTGAGAATATCCTGGCGCCGGAGGAAATAAAGGGAGCCGCCCGTGCCGCGAAATTCTTCGCGGCTCGGGACGGTCCCCGGCTCAGCGGCGAACGTATCAACCGTGAGCCTGCTCTCCCCGAAACTCGTCGGCTCGAGAAACTCGAAGTGCAACGAGCCGCCGTACAGACCGCGATCGATCTGGGCCAGCTCGTTGTTCATATAACCGACGTCAAAGTTCCCCCAGAGTCCATGGTTCGCGCCCCGATCAAGGCGGGCATAGAAGCGGCCTTGCGTTGGTGCGCTCTCGGTCACGACGCTGTCGTCACCAAATGTCGGGTAGTAGTAATCCGGATCGATCCGCCGGAACAGCGAATCGGGCGACTTGCTCGTGAAGTTGCTGAACAGCTCATCCAGCGGCGCCTCGCGGCTGTCCGCGCTCGCGTGCAGCTTCCACTGCTCGCCGAACTTGCCGTTGACGTAGAAGGCAACGCGCCCGTACGCCGTGTCGTCGTAACTCAGGACCGAGTTCTCGCCCTGGAACAGGTCGATCGGACCAGCGCTGTCGTTCTGCGAGAACGTCAGATCGGCCATGCCGACATAGAACCAGTCGTCGCGCTTGAACTCGAGATCGCGCAGGAAAAGCTCGCCGTTGCCCTCGGGGTCGAGCACGGCGACTTCGACGGTGTGCATACCCGTGGGCAGGATCGTCTCCGCGACGAAATTCCCGGCCTCATCCACCGGCACTTCCTGCCCGGCAACCCAGACCGAGTGCCCTTCCGGAATCTGCGAGCCCTGCACGGTCACGGTGCCGCTGCCGAGCACGATGTTATTGATCGCGAGCTCGTTCTCACCGTAGCCGTCGAGCAAGCCGCCGCTGGCGAGACGTGCCCCGCCGTCAACGGCTGATACCGCGCCGCCATTACTGCCGGACGCATTGCCGACAGGCGCTTCAGCGGCCGACGAATCGCTGACCGAAGCCTCACTGAGCGGCGCCTCACTGAGCTCGAGATCGAGCGCCTCGTCGTCGGCGAGATAGGTCAGCCAGAGGGGCTGGGCCGAGGTCTCATCGAACGTACCATCTGGCGCATAGGCCCGCAGCACGTAGCGCAACTCCTTGAGCGGCGCCTGGAAGCGCTCCGAGCTCGGCGTCCACTCGACGATGCCGCCGATGTCCATGCCGATGACCTCGAGCGGCTCCTCGCGCACCGACTGCCCGGCCTCGAACATGCGAACCTCGGCCGACTCGATGAAGTGCGAGTAATTCGCATACATCGCGAACTCGACGCTCGAGGTCGCGACGAGGTCGTCGCCGGTCTCGACGAAGGCGACCGAATTCGGCTCGGCCGAGATGCTGAGTCGCGGCGAGGCGCGCAGATTGTCGAAGCTGAAACGGATATCGGCGTCTTCGAGCGCCACGTCCGTGCAGCGCTGAATGTCGGCAAAGCTTCGCTCGGGATCGTCGATCGGTCTGCCGTCGACGGTGATACGCATGAGGTTGAGGCCGAACGGGTTCTGCGGGCTCAGCTCCTGATTCAAAGGCTGGATGTTGACGCCGTCGAGTTCGGTCGGCGCCGCGATCTCGTCGTAGACGACCTCGGCGACGACGTGCGAGGTCTCGCCCTGAATAAACCCGGCGTTGACGACGTCGTCCGAATGCACGTAGCCCCGGCCTTCGAACTCGACCTGCCCGGGAGAGAGCCCCATCTCCCCGGCGACGAGCTCCATGGCCCGCCGCGCACGGGCGGCGGAAAGACCGATGTCGTCGCCGTAGACCATTGCCGTGCGGCGTGCGAGGCTTTCGTTCTGCGTGTAGCCGACGAAGCGGACGCGGACGTTGCGTCGGCCTGCCACATCGGCGAGCGCACGCTCGATATCGGCCATGAGACTCGGCGTCGGATCGATGAGCCCGCCCTCGCTGACCTCGATCGTCTCGATCTCACCCCAGGTCGGCTCGTACACGCGCGTAACGAGTGTGCCGTCACCTTCGGCCGGGCAGACCTGCGGCTCGTTCGGCAGTTGCTGCAGCGGGTCGTCGTACCAGAACTCGACCTCGACGCGACGATTCAGGGTGCGGCCCTGAACGGTCTCGTTCGAGCCAAGCGGACGCTCGGTTCCGCGGCCATCGGACTCGACTGCCCCTGCCGGCAGACCGAGCGTCTCCTGGACGGCCTGCGCCACGCGTCTTGCGCGCGCGCTCGAAAGACCCACGTGGGTGCCGTAAATTCGTTCGTTGCGGTCCGCAAGGGGCGCATCGTCGGTGTAGCCGACGAAACGAACGACGACGTCACTGCGGTCGCTCATGTTCGCCATGGCCTGCTGCACACGTTCGATAAATTCGTCGCTGACGTCCACACCCGACGCATCGTAGTGCAGCGGCGCGATCAGATTCTGAACCCTTGCCCGCCGCTCATGACCTTCCTCGTAGCTGAGCTTGCAGACGGTCTCCATGCGGCAGACCTTGATCCGATTGAACTGCTGCTGAACAAGGAACTCCTCCAGCGCAATCGCCTCGTTGACCTCGTCGTACCAGATCTCGACCTCGACGCGGCGATTCTGCGCCCGACCGGCTTCGGTCTCGTTGCTCGCAACGGGAACGGCGTCGCCGGCCCACTCGTACGCAACACTTTCAGGCGGCAACGACAATGTGCCCTGCAGAAGCTCGGCAACCTCGCCTGCGCGTTCGCGCGACAGGCCTTCGTTGTCCCCAAAGATCGCGGCGAGCTCGGGCGACAAAGGCTGATTGTCTGCGTGGCCGACAAGATGCAGCCGGACGTTACGCCGGTCGCGCATGCTCTCGAGCAGCCGCGACAGCTCAGTCACCGTGCTCTCGGGAATATCAGCGATACCCGATTCGAAACGAATCGGCGGCACGAGCCCGGTCAGCTTGATCGTCTCGAGCTCCTCGGCCGCCACTTCGCGCATGGCCAGCGAATCGCCGCGCTCGGTCGCAAGGAACTCGGCATCCGTGGTCCACTGCGTCAACGGCTCGTCACCCGTGAAGTGACGCTCAACAGCCTCACCGAGCGGCGCTTCACCGAGGAGCTGCGCCCCGGCCGTGCCGCTCAGCAACACGCCGACGAAGACGGCAAGCGAATTCATCCTGGGCCGGGCCATCATCGCTCATCCACCGTGTCTATACCGGAGAGATCCGGTGGTCCGCCGAGACGCCAGAACACCTGGCTTTCGATCTCGAGCTCATAAGGCGCTGCCTGCTCGGTCCAGCGCAGCGTGATTTCGCTCTCCAGAGCCTCGAGACGATCGTCGACGAGCTTCGGATCCTCGATGTCGGCCAGATACGTCAGCCTGAGCACCGACGGCGACGCGACGAGCTGGTCGAGCAGCAGAACGATGCGCGACTCCCATTGCCGACGCAGGTCCGTCGTGCCGGGCTCGAAGATCGGATCTGCCAGATCGAGGCCGACGACGCGATGAATCGAAGCGCCGAAGTTCATTCGAAGCGTCTTGCCGCGCGTCGCGCGCTCGATCCGGATCGGCTGCAGCGACGTGCGGAAGCCGGCCGGGAGCGTGCGGTCGTCGAGCTTCATGACGAAGTTGCTGCCACGGCTCTCGTTCGGGACCAGCGCACAGGTGATGTGGTAGCGGCCATAGCTGTCGGTGGTCGCGGCCAGGCCCGTCGTCGAGACGAGCCGGATGCCTGGCAGGCCGGGTTCACCCGGGTCCTGTCGGCCATTGCGGTTGGCATCGTCGTAGACCTTACCCATGACGTCGGTGCAGTCGAAGTCGGGGTCGGGCACGAGCCGAACCGTGGCCGTCGCCTCGTTCGACATCACCTCACCCGTGACGCTGTGCCGGACCTGAGCCCGGTTGACGAAGTCGCCCTCGCTGACACCGGCACCGACCGCCAGCAACAGGTCGATGCGATGCTGGCCGGCGCCGAGCAGCGGCAGGCCGCTCCAGATGAGCTCCTGGCCGACGACCTCGGGCTCGGTCGGGACGGTGTCGACGCGAGCCGAGCCCGCAACGTAGCGGAAACCGACCGGGAAGCGGTCAATGATGCTGACTTCGTTGAGGTTGAAACCGATGTCGTTGGTGACGGTGATGACATAGGGCACGAGCTCGCCTCGCGTCACGCTCAAAGATGATGAGGTCTTGGTCACTGAAACCGCATCGGTCAGATCCGGATCGAGCGGAATGTGGTTGTTGAAGATCTGAGCTGAACCGGGGTCGTTCGTGTCCGTCAGCGTCAGCTGCAGGTAGTAGGCCGTCTCGGGCGAGCCCGACTGCGCCGAAGGCAGCGGCGCAAATTCCGAAACCGTCGACTCGCAGAAGTCGTTCGTCGCCAGGATCGCATCCGCGGCTCCGCCCTGCAGGCAGTTCGGCAGCGACAAGGGCGCGGTCTGCGCACCGGATACAGGCGGAATGATCTGCGACGTGCCGGGAATGAAAGCAACCGACGGCGCCGTGACCTCGATGAGATAGGCGCCGTTTGGCGGACAGGCCGCATCGGCAAAGATCATGTCGAACTTGTAGTAGCCATCGGCCAGAGTGACCTGTCCCTGCTGCGCCTGATCGTCGAAGCAGGTCGACGGCACGGGCTGGCCGGTCGAAACGTTGATCAGGGTCAGCAAGGCGCCCGCCAGCGGACCGCGCGAGACCGAGTTATAGACGACGCCGTTCGGATCGATAGGCAGGTTCAGGTCCGACAGATTCGTGCCGGAGCCAACCGGAATGCCGTTGATCGTCTGCTGCCCGTTAGTGAATACGGACGCGGCAAGGCCGAGCGATGCCGTGGTCAGACCCGAGCCTGGCGCCCGGAAGCGGAGGCTGTACTGATCGCCAATGCCGGCCGTCGGCGGCAAGCCCGAAATCCGGTAGTTGCCGTCCGAGTCGGTCGAAGTCGCCTCGATCAGCTGTCCGAGGCGATAGAGCTCGACGCTCCAGCCGGAGAGCGGGCGCTCGTTCGGGTCGCGAACATCATCGAAGTTGGCGTCGTGCCAGAGCGAGCCGTTGAGCTCGCCGAACCCGGGGACGCCACCGACCTCCACCGCAACGCTGGCCGAGGCGCTTTGCTGCGGCACGTTCCAGGTCACGTCAGCCTGATTCGTCACGACCGTGCCCGTCGTCAAAGCCGCGTCGATAACGGCCTCGAAGCGTACGAGCACCGCCTCGCCCGACCCGAGCACGCCGTACTCGTTGCCGTAGTCTGCGGTCAGCAGCGACCCGGCAATCGAGACGCCGGCAGCGGAGCCGTTCATCGTGGCCGAGCCGCCAACGAAACTGAGTTGCCCGGCTACAGGGGTATCGAGGTCGTCGGTGATGACGACATCGGATGCCGGCACCGGGGAAACGTTCGTCACCATGACCGTGTATTCGACAGTCGAGCCCGGCAACAGCGGGCCTCCGCCGACCACGGCTATCTGCTTGGTGATCGACAGTTGCTGCGCCGGCCCGACGATCACGACGGTGGGCTCGGGGCCCGTCGCCGGATTGCCGTCACCATCGGTCAGGACCGGCACGGGCTCGGTCGTCGTAATGATGGCCTGATTCTCGATCAGGGTCCCGGCCGGCACGCCAGGATCGACGACCACGTCGAATTCGATGACGGCTGTCTCTCCGGCCGTCAGCGTGCCCTGCCCCGCGCCGGGCAGTGGCGGCGTCAGGTCCGCCGAGCTGATCGGCAGTCCGACGATCATCGGAGACACCCCG